>NZ_JBEOVY010000041.1:0-32388 GCF_040295745.1 Saccharopolyspora sp. NPDC002686 | reverse complement strand
GGCCTGAAGAATGATCTTGTGGTGAGACCTTCTTCTACCAGGACCCCACGCCCACATCTCTCCAGGCCACCGGCCATCCCCATTCCACTGAGATCGCCTCATTGAATTTGCGGAAGTTGTCCACAGGATCCGGAACCTGTCCACAGGTCCCGACACGCCGGGGTCCCGACACGCCCGGGTGTGCAGTTTCAATTGAAACTGTAAAACCCAGGCACGGCGGAGCACAGTTTCAATTGAAACTGCGGGGTGGCGGAGCGGCGGTGGGCCGGACGGTTGCTGGGGCCGTGGGGTGGGTAGGGCTGGTTGAAAGGCGATTGCGCGCTGGAGGCGGGCATGGCCAGGACCTGGATCGAACCCCAACCGATTCCCACGCGGGCCCGGACCACCCGGCGGCGCCGCAAGGGCGAGTACGTGCCGTGGTTGCGCACCACCGATCCGAAGCAGATCGGGGTCATGTACTTGATCGCGTCGTTCGGCTTCTTCGTCGTCGGCGGCTTGATGGCGCTGCTGATGCGCGGCGAGCTGGCCGAGCCGGGGCTGCAGTTCCTGTCGCAGGAGCAGTACAACCAGCTGTTCACCATGCACGGGACGGTCATGCTGCTGCTGTTCGCCACCCCGGTCCTGTTCGGCTTCGCCAACGTGGTGCTGCCGCTGCAGATCGGGTCGCCGGACGTGGCGTTCCCGCGGTTGAACGCGCTGTCGTTCTGGTTGTTCCTGTTCGGCGGCCTGATCGTGCTCAGCGGCTTCCTGCTGCCCAACGGCGCGGCTGATTTCGGCTGGACGGCTTATGCCCCGCTGTCGCGCTCGATGTTCAGCGTGGGCCCGGGCGGCGACGTGTGGGCGGCCGGGCTGATCCTCAGCGGGCTGGGCACGATCCTCGGCGCGGTCAACATGATCACCACGCTGGTGTGCCTGCGCTGCCCCGGGATGACGATGTTCCGGCTGCCGATCTTCTGCTGGAACATCCTGGCCACCAGCCTGCTGGTGCTGATGGCCTTCCCGATCCTGGCCGCGGCGCTGTTCGGGCTGCTGGTCGACCGGCACCTGGGCGGGCACGCGTTCGACCCGGCCAACGGCGGCGCGATCCTCTACCAGCACCTGTTCTGGTTCTTCGGCCATCCGGAGGTCTACATCGTGGCGCTGCCGTTCTTCGGCATCGTCACCGAGATCCTGCCGGTGTTCAGCCGGAAACCGCTGTTCGGCTACACCGGGCTGGTGTTCGCCACGCTGATGATCATGGGATTGTCGGCGATCGTGTGGGCGCACCACATGTTCGCCACCGGCGCGGTGCTGCTGCCGTTCTTCTCCTTCGCCACGTTCCTGATCGCGGTGCCGACCGGCATCAAGTTCTTCAACTGGATAGGCACCATGTGGCGCGGGCACCTGACGTTCGAGTCACCGATGCTGTTCTCCATCGGGTTCATGGTGACGTTCCTGCTCGGCGGGCTGACCGGGGTGATCCTGGCGGCCCCGCCGCTGGACTTCCACGTCACCGACACCTACTTCGTGGTGGCGCACTTCCACTACGTGCTGTTCGGCACCATCGTGTTCGCGGTGTTCGGCGGGGTGTACTTCTGGTTCCCGAAGATGACCGGCCGGATGATGGACGAGCGGCTCGGCAGGATGCACTTCTGGTTGACCTTCGTCGGCTTCCACCTGACGTTCCTGGTGCAGCACTGGCTGGGCGCGGAGGGCATGCCGCGCCGCTACGCCGACTACCTGGCCTCGGACGGCTTCACCGCGCTGAACGTGGTGTCCACCATCGGCGCGTTCGTGCTGGGCGCGTCGATGCTGCCGTTCCTCTACAACGTGTTCAAGAGCTACCGGTACGGCGTGGTGGCCGACGTGGACGACCCGTGGGGGCACGGGAACTCGCTGGAGTGGGCGACGTCCTGCCCGCCGCCGCGGCACAACTTCACGTCGTTGCCGCGGGTGCGGTCGATCCGCCCGGCGTTCGAGCTGCACTACCCGCACATGGTCGAGCGCTTGGAGGTCGAAGCCCACGCCGACCTGCGGCGCAGCCGCTAGGGCCGACGCTCCCCGGCGTGTCGGGTCCCGACGCACCGGGGGTCCGCAATTTCCATTGAAATCGAAGGTCCGATTTCAATGGAATTTGCGTCAGGCGCCGGCGGGAACGGGTTCGGAGCGGGAGAGGACCTGGCCGTTGGCGTCGAGAGCTTCGACCGCGGCGTAGGGCGCCGGCGACGGCAGCGGCGCCGAGGTCTCGAAGCCCGCCTTCGGGACGTCCGCGACCGGGTTGAGCTGGTCCGGGGCCGGGCCGGCGAGGACGCGCCAGGTGCGGACCTCGGTCGCTCCGTTCCAGCTCGCGTACACCGTGTCGTCGTTCAGCGCCGCCACCGGCGGCTCGGTCGGCGTGCCCGCCCAGGGCAGGCGGAAGGCCCGGTAGGACGGCATGCCGTCGCCGAGCGATCCGTGCAGCACCACCTCGCCGTTCTGGTCGAACTCGGTGAACTCCGGCTGCGATCCCCAGCCGACGAAGCTGTTGCCGCCCGGCAGCACCTGGTGGTCCCCCTGGCTGACGCTCGTGCCGCCGCCGGGGTGCTTGAACTCGCGCACCACGCGAGCGGTGCGCGCTTCCTGGTCGACGGCGAGCACGAGCCCGCGGGACACCGGTCCGGGTTCGCTGGCCGCGTTGTCGAACAGGCTCATCGTGCCGTCCGGCTGCCAGCGCGCGTCGTGCTGCCGGGCGAACACCGCGTCCGGGTCGGCCGCGAAGTCGCTGCGCTTGCCGCCGAGCCGCCACCGGACGTCGCCGGTCGCGCGGTCCACCTGGTAGATCGTGTCGGTGTGCCGGGCGGAGATCAGCAGGTTGCCGTCGGCGTCCTCGGTGATCGAGTTGAGGTGGAGGTAGTCGTAGGGCGCGGCGGGGTCCTCCGGCAGCGGGACGGTCGACTCGTCGAGCGCCACGTGGTCCAGGCTGCGCCAGTCGAGCAGCACCGCGCCGGTGGCGATGTCGATCTCCTGCACGACGCCTTCCACGACGGGCCGGTCGAGCTGCACCGTGTGGTAGGCGATCAGCAGCGCGGTGTTGCGCGGGGTGATGATCATTTCGTGCAGGTCGGCCTTCAGGCCGTTGCCCGCGCGGACGGTGGCGATCTGCTGGTAGGAGCGGTCCAGCACGACGTACTCGCCGTCGCCGTAGCCCGGGTGCGGCGCGCCCTGCCACCAGGTCAGCACCGGCTGGCCCTGGTAGGTCTGCGCCTTGAAGTCCATGGTGAACAGCTGGGCGCCGTCGCCGACCGGCTGGAACCACACCGGCTGCCCGGTGTCGTCGATGATCATCGGCCCGCTCTGGGCGGCCGTGCCGTGCGGCGCGACGAAGATGCTGCCGGGCTCGGTGCCGTTGGCCGGGGTGTCGATCCGCACCACCGGCGGGCTCAGGTCCGGCCTGGTGATGAAGTGGTGCGATTCGGGCGGCGCGGACACGCCGATCCCGGCGGTCGCCACCAGCAGTGCTAACGCCGCGAGCAGTACTGCGACGACCTTCGAGCGCATCGGCCACTCCGTCCACCGGGGATGGGGTCGGCTCGAGGGCTATCACTGATCAACTGCCCGCAGGTAGTCAGTTGCGAAAAGTTTCCACGTTTTGCCCGGGCGTCAGATCGCACACCGGAACCGGCTCTCGGATGTGCGCACCGCACTCGAGAAGTCCATAGTGGACGGACGGTTTCCGCTGACCGCTGGGCCGAACGAGCGAAGCCGGACGTGGCGCGGTTCATAAACGGTTCGGGAACAACGGGGCGCGGGACTACTGTTGGGAACACCTGGGGAGCGCCAGTGCGAGCCGTCTTCCTGAATCGTTTCCGCCAGCCGCGCGAGCGGCCGCTCCGGCACGCCCGCGGCGAGGACGCGATCACCCACCCGCCCAGCACGTCCAGACGAGGAGACTTCCTTGCCCATTGCCCTGTTGGCCCTGGCCATCGCCGCATTCGGGATTGGAACGACCGAGTTCGTGATGATGGGTCTGCTGCCCGAGGTCGCCACCGACCTGGGCGCGACCATCCCGGAGGCCGGCGGTTACGTCTCCCTGTACGCCCTCGGCGTGGTGATCGGCGCGCCGCTGCTGACCATGCTCGGCATGCGGACCAAGCGCAAGGCGATGCTGCTGAGCATGATGGTGCTGTTCACCGTCGGGAACCTGTTCTCCGCGTTCGCCCCGACGCACGAACTGCTGCTCGCGGCCCGGTTCGTCGCCGGCCTGCCGCACGGCACGTTCTTCGGCATCGGCGCCGTCGTGGCCGCCGGTCTCGTCCCGGCCGACAAGCGCGGCCAGGCCATCTCGATGATGTTCATCGGTCTGACCGTCGCCAACATCGTCGGCGTTCCGCTCGGCACGCTGCTCGGCCAGGCGCTCGGCTGGCGCTGGGCGTTCGGACTGGTCGCGGTGATCGGCGTGGTCGCGCTGGCCGCCGTCGCCGCGCTGGTGCCGGACCAGCCCAAGCCCACCGACGTCAGCCTGCGCGGTGAGCTGCGCGCGTTCCGCCGCCCCCAGGTGTGGCTGGCGTTCGCCGTCGTGGTGTTCGGCTTCGCCGCGACCTTCTCCTTCTACAGCTACATCAAGCCGGTGCTCACCGACGTGACCGGCTACTCGCCGACCGCGGTGACGCCGCTGCTCGCGCTGTTCGGCGTCGGGATGACCGTCGGCACCGCGCTCGGCGGGCGGCTCGCGGACCGCAACCCGATGCGCACGCTGTACGTCTTCCTCACCGCGCTGGCCGCCAGCCTCGGCCTGTTCGTGTTCACCGCGCACAGCGCCGTGCTGGCGCCGATCACCGTGTTCCTGATCGGGGCGACCGGTTTCGCGGCCATCCCGAGCATCCAGGCGCGGATCCTGGACCAGGCCAAGGAAGCACCGGCGCTGGGCTCGGCGAGCATCCAGTCCACGTTCAACATCGCCAACTCGCTCGGCGCCTACCTCGGCGGCCTGGTCATCGCGGCCGGGCTGGGCCTGACCGCGCCGAGCTGGGTCGGCGCCCTGCTGGCCCTCGTCGGCCTCGGCTTCGCGCTGCTGTCCGGCTGGCTGGACCGCAACCAGCGGCAGCCCGCCGCCGCGGTCGCCTCGCACCGCGCCGCCGCGGAGTCCGTCGAGGTCAGCTGACCGGCGCCACAGGAGTCACACTGCCCGGGCGTTCGCGCTCCCGGTGAAATACGGTGGCTTGCGGCATGCGCCACACGGCGTGGCGGGAATCCACGATCAACTGGATCGGTTCTACCTCGTGTCGGCCCTTCGCGGCTGGCGACGAACGCGATATCTGCGGAGGAAAGCACCCACATGACACAGGTTCCGAACATCACGCTGAACACCGGCGCAGCGATGCCGCAGCTCGGTTACGGCGTCTTCCAGGTCCCGGCCGACGAGGTCGTCGCGCCGGTCCGGTCGGCGATCGAGGCGGGCTACCGCAGCATCGACACCGCCGCGGTGTACGGCAACGAAGCGGGCGTCGGCCAGGCCATCGCGGAGTCGGGCGTCAAGCGCGAGGACCTGTTCGTCACCACCAAGCTCTGGAACGACGCGCAGGGCTACGACAGCACCCTGAAGGCGTTCGACGAGAGCCTGGACCGCCTCGGCCTGGACTACGTCGACCTGTACCTGATCCACTGGCCGGTCCCCGCCAAGGACCAGTACGTCGACACCTGGAAGGCGTTCCAGAAGCTGCACGCCGACGGCCGCGCCAAGACGATCGGGGTGTCGAACTTCCAGGTCCCGCACCTGCAGCGCCTGTTCGACGAGACCGACGTGGTGCCGGCGGTCAACCAGATCGAGCTGCACCCGAACCTGCCGCAGGCCGAGCTGCGCGCGTTCCACGCCGAGCACGGCATCGCCACCGAGGCGTGGAGCCCGCTGGGCCAGGGCAAGGGCCTGCTGGACGACGCGACGCTGGCCGCGCTGGGCGAGAAGTACGGCAAGAGCCCGGCGCAGATCGTGCTGCGCTGGCACCTCCAGCTGGGCAACGTGGTGATCCCGAAGTCGGTCACCCCGTCGCGGATCAAGGAGAACATCGAGGTCTTCGACTTCGAGCTCGCCGACGACGACGTCGCGGCGATCACCGGCCTGTCGACCGGTGTCCGCGTCGGTCCGGACCCGGACACCTTCGGCGCCTGAGCCGAACCCCGCCACAACGGCCCGCCCCGCCCTCCGGCGCGGCGGGCCGTTCCGCGTTCGGGGGTGGTCAGGCGACTTGGACTGCGGGGCGGGAGGCGAAGCCGCGGAGGACGTTGCTGCCGGAGCGGAGCGAGGCCACCTGGCTGCGGGTGGCCAGCCAGCCCGGGAACTTCGCCAGGCGCTGCAGCGGCGTGCTGCGCTGGGCCGAGGTCAGGGCCGCCGTGCGGGACACCTTGAGGGCGCGCGGGCGGCGCTCCTGCTCGTAGGCGCGGAGCCGGGACGCCAGATCACCGTCCACATCGGACAGATACTGGGTGAGCAGCCAGGCGTCCTCCAAGGTCTGGTTGGCCGCCTGCGCGACCGCGGGCGGCATCGCGTGCACGGCGTCGCCGAGCAGCGTGCTGCGCGCACCGCCCCAGACCTGCGGGACCTTGTGCCGGATGTGCGGGAAGAAGCCCAGGTCGTCGTCGGCGACCGAGGCGAGCAGCTGCTCGACCGGGTCCGGCCAGCCCCGGAAGACCTCGCGCAGGTCGGCGACCGAGAGCACCGGGTCGCCTTCCTTCCACGGCATGTCGAACCACCAGTGCAGCATTCCGCCACCGGTCGGGATAAGGCCGCAGTGCGCGTTGCGGCCGGCGATGTTCAACGTCTGGTGGCCCTGAGCGACGGGCAAGTCGCTGCGCGTCAAGCCCTGCCAGCTCGCCCAGCCGGTGGGCTTCGCCGGTTCGCCGCCCAGCAGTTCGCGGCGCACCACCGAGCGCTGCCCGTCGGCGCCGATCAGCAGGTCGCCCGTCGCGCTGGTGCCGTCGTCGAACTCGACGACGACGCGGTCCGGGTGCTCGACGACACCGACGCAGCGGCGGCCGAAGTGCAGCACGTCCGACGGCAGCGCGGCGGCCATCTCGGCGATCAGCGCGCGGCGCGCGATCTGCACCGTCGGCGAGCCGAGGCGCTCGGTGACCTCGCCGAGGTCGGCTTCCCAGAGCAACCGGCCGGTTTCGGTGAGCGAGCGCAGGCTGCTCAGGTGACGGCCGGAGGCTTCGATGTCGACGCCCAGATCGCGCAGCGCAGCAGTTCCGTTGCTCCACACGGTGATTCCCGCGCCAGTGGTGCGCAGCGCTTCGGAATGCTCGAAAACCTGCACGTCATGGCCGTTGCCGGCCAATCCGTTGGCGATGGCGAGTCCCCCGACTCCGGCTCCGATCACGAGAACCCGCATCGTCTCCATCCGTCAGCCCCGACGTCAGTTGTCCAGCTCGAGTTTATCCAGGAGACCGGAAGTACCGATTTGTCCTTGCTCACAACTGGACCAATAAAGACTTCCGCCGGCCGCCCCAGGCGTGCTGCGGACAGCGGAACTCCCGCCGCTGTTCGCCATCTCACATCACCTGGTGAGCGGAGTGCGAATTTTGCCCGGAACTCGCGGTCGGCTCCGACGTCCCGCGATCGCCGGGTAGGCACGGTCGCAGGAGCGAACTATGTTGCCGTCATGAGCCCTCGCGTCTCCCCTCCGTTCCGCGCCGATCACGTCGGCAGCCTGCTGCGCCCGCAATCCCTCCTCGACGCCCGCGACGAGCACGCCGCCGGTCGCATCGACGATGCCGAGCTGCGCCGCGTCGAGGACGAGGCGATCGCGCAGGTGGTGGCCATGCAGGAGGAGGTCGGCCTGCACAGCGCCACCGACGGGGAGTTCCGGCGCAGCTCGTGGCACATGGACTTCCTGTACCAGCTCGACGGCGTCGAGAAGGTCGAGAACGCCGACCTCAAGGTCCAGTTCCACAACGAGCAGGGCGACATCGAGTTCGCCACGCCGGACCTGCACGTCAACGGCAAGATCGGGCTCAGCCGGACGATCTTCGAGGACGCCTTCACCGCGCTCGCCGACCGCGTCACCACCGCGACGCCGAAGCTGACCATCCCCTCGCCGGGCATGCTCTACTACCGCGGCGGCCGGGCGGCCATCGACCCGGCGGTCTACCCGGACCTGGCCGAGTTCCGCGCCGACCTGGCCGCGGCCTACCGCGCCGAGGTGCGGGCCCTGGCCGATCTCGGCTGCCACTACCTGCAGCTCGACGACACCAGCCTGGCCTACCTCAACGACCCGAAGCAGCGCGCGCAGCTCACCGCGCGCGGCGACGACGCCGAGCGGGCCCACCTGCAGACCATCCAGCTGATCAACGAGTCGCTGCGCGGGCGCCCGGACACCCTGTCGGTGACCACGCACATGTGCCGGGGGAACTTCCGCTCGTCGTGGGTGGCCGAGGGCGGCTACGACTTCGTCGCGGAGGCGCTGTTCAACGAGCTCGAGGTGGACGGGTTCTTCCTGGAGTTCGACGACGAGCGCTCCGGGGGCTTCGAGCCGCTGCGGTTCGTGCCGAAGGGCAAGGCCGTGGTGCTCGGCCTGGTCACCACCAAGCGCGGCGCGCTGGAATCGAAGGACTCGCTCAAGCGCCGCATCGAGGAAGCCGCCCGCTACGTCGACCTCGACCAGCTGTGCCTGTCACCGCAGTGCGGTTTCGCCTCGACCAAGGACGGCAACGCCCTGACCTACGACGAGGAAGTGGCGAAGTTGCGCCTGGTCGTCGAGACCGCCGCCGAGGTCTGGGGCTGAGCCCTCGCGGTCGCCGACCGGGGTGGAGGGCGCTCACTGCGACTGCAGATTTCAGTCACGACTGAACACAGTTTCAATTGAAACTGCACATCCCCTGGTCTGCGACTGCGAGGCATGACCGGCACCGCGCGGCGAGCCGCAGGCGCATAGCCCACCCTCGGCACTTGCACCGCCGCGGGTTCTCAGCGTTCGCCTGGCGAGGACGGCCCACCCGCCGTGTATTGGCATTACATAAGGCTGGGCACCCGCAGTCCAGGCGGACGCTGAGGTTCCGCTACTTGCACCGACACGCAGAACGAGGATGGAAAACCTCAGTGAAACTGCGTCTTATGCGGCTTCGAGGAAGCGGCCGGCTACTAGGCCGGGCTCTTCCGCGCCGTCGAAGCGGACCCACAGGACGGGGCCTTCGAAGACTTCTGGGAGGCCGCTGGCGGTCTCCACCACCGTGCCGACCTTGTCGCGGAACCGGCCGAACGTGGCGCGGACCCGCGCGCCTGGTTCGAACGGGCTCGAGGACTGCTCCATGAGGGGGGACGTTACGTGGCCGCGGGCCACAACGGAAATCGCCGTCCCCCGATCGTCGACATGCCGCGCTGACCTGCACCATTGCTGCAATGGGAGGATGGCCGGAGCGGCCCTCCGGGGCCGTGAGGAACACCACCTGCCGAAGGGGACGGATGCGCACCATCAAGCAGCCCGGTGAGCACGAGCTGGAGGTGAAGAAGTCCCGCTTCCTGTGCGCGCTGGCGCGGGTGACCGACGAGGCCGAGGCGCGGGAGTTCATCCAGCAGCGCCGCAAGCTGCACCACGACGCGCGCCACCACTGCTCGGCCTTCGTGCTCGGCGACCTGGGCGAGGTCCAGAAGTCCAGCGATGACGGCGAGCCGGCGGGCACCGCCGGGGTGCCGATGCTGGAGGTGCTGCGGCACAACGAGATCACCAACGCGGTGGCCGTGGTGACCAGGTACTTCGGCGGGGTGCTGCTCGGCGCCGGCGGCCTGGTGCGCGCCTACGGCGGCGCGGTGTCGGCCGCGCTGGACCACGTCGGCCTGCTCGAGCGGAGGCCGGTGCGGACCGTGACGACCTCGGTGGACTACCTGATCGCGGGCAAGCTGGACAACGATCTGCGATCGGCCGGTTACCAGGTGGTCGACACCGAGTACCAGGACGTGGTCCGGTTCCACATCAACGTTCCGGTGTCCGAAGTGGACGCCTTCCGCACCTGGCTGGCGGAAGCCACCGGCGGCACCGCCGAGGCCACCCTCGGCGGCCTCACCCACGCCGAAGTCCCCGCCTGACCGGACACCCCGACCGGGGTCCGCACTACCAGCGGAAACCCCACGCCCTCGGCGTGTCAGATCCCGACACGCCGATGGATGTGGACAGGTCGTCTTCGCTGTGGAGAACTTCCGCAAATTCAATGGAAATTGGACATCTGATTTCCATTGAATTTGCGTGACCGCGGACGGCGGAGCGCCCCGGGGGAGTCAGGTGGTGCCGAAGAGGCGGTCCAGGTGGTAGTCGATCGTGGCGATCGACTCCTCGCCCGTTCTCTGGCCGAGGAGGAGGCCGATCGACAGGCCGTCGGGGACGGTCAGCAACACCTCCGCTTCTCGGACCGGATCCCGGTCCGCCGGTAGTTCGCCCGACTCCTGCGCCGTGCGGAGTTCCCCGGCCAGCCAGTGCTCGAACTCCGGCCACCACTCGCGGTAGCTCGCGCTGAGCTCTGGCGAGTTCAGGGCGCGCTGGAAGAACGCCAGGTGGGTCAGGAACTCCATGCGGCTGTCCTCGGTGAGCGCGAGCATCTCGAGCATCACCGTGCGAACGACCTCCCGCACGGGCGGCCGTTCGCCGTGCTTGCTCAGCGCGGCCACGATCCGCTCACCAGCGCGTTTGGTCACGTGGTCCATCGCGTGCAGGAGCATCTGCTCCTTGGTCTTGAAGTAGTGCTGCACCGCGCCCATCGAGATGCCCGCTTCCGCGGCGACGTCGCGCAGGCTCACCGCCTCCAGCCCGCCGCGGCTGACCAGGCGCAGCAGCGCTTCGGCGATCTGGATGCGCCGAGCCTCGTGGTCGACCTGTTTCGGCACGTCACCAACCTTTCCAATGCAACCGCATTGCAAACCCGCGCACGAGCCGTTTACCATGCACTTGCATCGTAACCCTCCGTCACCAGCGGAGTGCTTCCGACGACCTGGGGAACCCATGACATCCCTGCAACAGGCACCCACCACCACGCGAATAGCCGCCCTCGACGTCATCCGCGGCGTGGCAATCCTAGGCACCCTCGGTACCAACATCTGGATCTTCACCAACCCGCAGGGCCCGGCGGCCGCGCTGAACTTCACGCTCGACAGCGGCGCCGCGCACGTCGAAGCGGTCCTGCGCTGGCTGGCCAACGGGAAGTTCCTCGCGCTGCTCACGCTGCTGTTCGGCATCGGGCTGGAGCTGCAGTACCGCTCCACGCGCCGACGCGGCGGCAAGTGGCCCGGGTGGTACCTGTGGCGGGCCGCGCTGCTGTTCACCGAGGGCCTGCTGCACTACGTGCTGATCTTCGAGTACGACGTGCTGATGAGCTACGCGGTGACCTCGATCCTGGTCGCCTACCTGATCGGCCGCAGCGACCGGGCGCAGCGCGGCTGGATGATCGCGATGGGCACCGCGCACGTCGCGTTCATCGGGTTGACCACCCTCGGGATGCTGCGCGGCCACGTGTCGCTGGCGACGCCGCCGACCGACCGCTACACGCACGGCAGCTACCTGGAGCAGCTCTCGACGCGCCTGGCGAACTGGGGCGACTTCCGCGCCGAGGCGATCTTCATCATCCCGCTGTCGACGCTGCTGTTCCTGGCCGGTGCGCGGCTGTACCGGGCCGGGGTGTTCGACGCCGACCGCCAGCAGCTGCGAAACCGGTTGATGCTGTTCGGTTTCGGCATCGGCGTGCCGCTGAACCTGGTGACGACCTTCGCCGGGCCGAACTGGTTCATGGTGGACCGCTACATCCTGCCGCCGATCATCGCGCTCGGACTGCTCGGCCTGATCCCGACGGTGCTGGCGAAGCTGCGCGGTGAACCCGGTGCGCTGCACCGAGGTCTGACATCGGTCGGCCGAACTGCCCTGTCCTGCTACGTCTTCCAGAACCTGGTGGCCACGATCCTCTGCTACGGATGGGGTTTCGGCCTGGCTGCCCGGATGGACTGGGCCCGCCCGTGGTGGGTCCTGCTGGCCTGGGCGGCGATCTGCGCGATGTTCATGACCCTGGCGACGTGGTGGCTCCGCCGCTTCGAGCGAGGCCCCCTCGAAGCCGTGTGGAACTGGGCCTACCGCCTGCCTCAGCGCTGAACGCCCTGAGCCCGGTTCAGGGAGAGCAGGGCTTCGTGGGCAGGAGTGCCCGGTTCCGCGGTCAGGAAGATCAGGCGGTGAGCGCTGTTCGGGGCGTGCAGGACCTGCGCCTCCAGGTCGAGTCCGCCCAGGTCCGGGTGCTCGATGCGCTTGCGCAGGGTTGGGCGGGTCTGCACGTCGTGCTCGGTCCAGGACGTCGCGAAATCCGCGCTGAACTCGGCGTACTCCCTGGTCAGGGCGGTGATCCGCGGGTCGTCCGGGTGGCGGCCCGCGGCCAGGCGCAGGTCCGCCGCCGCTTGCCTGGCGAACTCGTCGTTGCCGGACGAGCAGCGGTCACCGCGCATCGACATCCGGAGCACGTTGCGCTCCTCCGGCGGCACCGCCGCGAAATCCGCGATCAGGCCCGCTGCCAGCGAGTTCCACGCGACGATGTCGTAGCGCTCGTCGACGACGTACGCCGGCACCGGGCCCAGCCGGTCCAGCAGGCGCAGCACGCCGTCCGGCACCGGCTCGTCGCGCACCGGCGGGGCCTGCCCGGCCAAGCGGGCCAGGTGCTCGCCCTCCGCCTCGGTCAACCGCAACGCCGTGCCCAGCGCGGCGAGCACCTGCGTGGACGGGCGCGGGGCGCGGGCTTGTTCCAGGCGCTCGTAGTAGTTCGTCGAAACCCCGGCCAGCCAGGCGACTTCCTCGCGGCGCAGGCCGGGCGTGCGGCGACGGCCGCTCACCCGCAGACCGACTTCCGCGGGTCGCCGGGCCTCCCGGCGGTGGCGCAGGAACCGGGCCAGCTCGAGCTTGTTCACCGGTCCAGCCTGGCACGAACCCGGACCGCCCAGCCACGGACCGCTGGTCCGGGGCAACCTCGGTCCTGCCTGCGGCGGTGCCGGGCGGGAAGTCTGGGCGACGTGGAAGCTGCAGAACTGTTCCAGCGGGCTTTGGACCTGCTGCTGGCCAAGGACATGGACGGGTTCGCCGACCTGTTCGCCCCGGACTGCACCGTCGAGTTCCCGTTCGCGGAGAACACCCCGGCGCGGCTGACCGGGCGGGAGGAGCTGCGCGCGTACCTGGCCGACTACCCGAACCGGATGGACATCACCGGGTTCCCGTCGGTCGCGGTGCACCGGACCACCGACCCGGCCACGATCGTCGTCGAGTTCACCGCCCGCGGGCGGACCGTGGCGACCGGTGCCGACTACGAGATGCGCTACGCCTCGGTGTTCGTGGTGCGCGACGGCGCTTTCGCGGAGCTGCGCGACTACTGGAGCCCCGTGCGGGCGGCCCGGGCGAGTGGCGCCCTCCGCGAACTGGCGGACGAGCTGGTCGGCGAGGTGCGCGCATGACCGTGCTGATCACCGGCGGCACCGGGAAGACCGGGCGTCCGCTCACCGCGCTGCTGCGCGAACGCGGGATCGCGGTGCGGATCGCCAGCCGGCACCCCGGCGCCGATCGCGACCAGGTGCGCTTCGACTGGTCCGATCCGCGGACCCACGGGCCCGCGCTGGACGGTGCCGATCGGGTGTACCTGGTGCCGCCGATCGGCGTGCTGGACCCGATGCCGCTGGTCGAGCCGTTCTTGCGGGCCGCCGAGGGACGCCGGGTGGTGCTGCTCGGGTCGCTGGCGGTGATCCCCGGGCTCGACGAGCTGCGCGAGCGGGTTGCCGCGATGCCGGATTCCGCCGTGCTGCGCCCGTCGGGGTTCATGCAGAACTTCACCGGTCCGCACCCGGTCGCGGTCGACCTGCGGGAGCGCGGCGTGATCCGCACCGCCACCGGCAGCGGACGGCTGGGCTGGATCGACGCCGCCGACATCGCCGCGGTCGCGGCCGCCGTTCTCACCTCGGGCGAGGTGGCCGGTGAATACCTGCTCACCGGTCCGGAATCGTTGAGCTACGCCGAAACCGCGGCGATCCTCACCGAGATCACCGGGCGGCCGGTCCGGCACCACGACGTCACCCGGGACGAGCGGGCCCGGCAGCTCGCCTCCGGGGTGCCCGCCGACTTCGCCGCTGCGCTGGCCGCGATGGACGTCGACATCCGCGCCGGGTCGGAAGACCTGGTCACCTCGACCGTGCCGGACCTCACCGGGCGCCCGGCGCGATCGTTCCGCGACTTCGCGCGCGCAAACCGAGCCGAGTGCACACCACCGCCAGCACCGCGCCCAGGATGAACCCCGCGAGGACGTCGTGCGGGTAGTGCACCCCGATGAAGATCCTGGTCAAGCCCTCCAGGACGGCAAGCGTCGCAGCCAGCGGCGCGATCCGCCGCCACTGGAGGGCCAGGGCGACCGCGAATGCCGCAGCGGCTGCCGAGTGGCTGCTGGGCAGCGACCAGGTGCTCACCTCCGCGCAGGCCTTGATCGTGTCGATCGGGATGGTGCGGCACGGGCGCGGTTGCCGGATCACGTCCTTCAGCAGTTCGGCGAGCACCCAGGCGAGGACGCCGGCCAGCAACGGGATCAGGTGCGCTGCGCGGCGCTCCGCGCGCCACCACGACAGGAGGGTCAGCGCGGCTAGGCCGGCGAGCAGGGCTTGCGTCGCGAGCAGCGCGATGTGGTGCGCCCACAGCGGGGTTGCGTCCGCCCAGCTCGCGATCGCGCGGTACAGGTCCGCGCTGAGGTCGATCACTGCGCCGAGAATAGCGGTGGCCCGAGATCTCGCCGTGGGCAATACTGCTTCGCGGCCCGGTCCCCGACCTGGAGGTTCGTCGTGCGGTCGTTGCTCGTCGCTGGTGCCGTCGTCGTCGCGCTCGCCGCCCCGGCGCACGCCGATCCGGTCTCGCTCGACCCGCTGCTGCACTCGGCGGCCGAGCGCGTCGCGACCTCCGACCAGGTGGCCGCCGCCAAGTGGGGCACCGGACAGCCGATCGACGATCCCGCCCGCGAGCAACAGGTCCTGGACGCCGTGGCGCGCAAATCCGCCGAGCTGGGCCTGGATCCCGCGGAGTCGAAGCGGATCTTCCGCGACCAGATCGAGGCCAGCAAGGTCGTCCAGCACGCCCTGCACGACTACTGGGCGGCGCACCCCGACGCAGCGCCGACCGAGCGCCCCGACCTGGGCCAGATCCGGCCGATCATCGACCGCCTGAACGACGAGATCCTGCTGGAGCTCCGCGACACCGAGCAGCTGCGCGATCACCCGTCCTGCAACGGCCGGCTGGCCGGTGCGTTCAACCGGACCCGAACCGAACTGCGCCTGGACCACCTGCACACGACCGGGCTCGCGCGAGCGCTGCCGTCCCTGTGCGAGAACTCTTGACCTCTAGCGCGCTTTAAGTCGGAACCTGGGTGGAGCGACCCCCCAGGAGCAGCAGATGGACATCGGAATCTTCCTGCCGCGCACGGGACTTCCCGAGGTGGAGATCAGGGAGGCCGCCTACCACGCGGTGGACGTCGAACTCGACTCGCTGTGGTGCGGCGACCACCTGGCCAGCGGATCCCCCGTGCTGGACGGAATGCTAGCGCTAGCGACCGCAGCGGCGGTGACGGAGTGCATCGACATCGGCTTCGCCGTGTACCTGCCCGCGCTGCGCCCGCACGTGTGCGCGGCCAAGCAGATCGCCACGCTGCAGCACCTGACCGGCGGTGACCGGCTGCACCTGGGGATCGGGGTCGGCGACCGCTCCAGCGGTTGGGACGCCGTCGGCGTCGACCTGGATGCGCGCGGGGCCCGGACCGACGAGTTCCTGCAGCTCCTGCCGTCGCTGCTGGCGGGTTCGCCGACGTCCCTGCCGGACGGGCCGACCGTCGAACTCGCGCCGCCCGCTCCCGTCCCGCCGCTGTGGATCGGCGGAGCGTCTCCCGCCGCGCTGCGCCGAGCAGCTCGCTACGGCGACGGCTGGTTCGCTGCTCTGCACACCCCGGACGAGATCCGCGCCAAGTCCGCCCAACTCCGCGAACTCGCCGACCAGCACTCCCGCCCCGCGCCCCGCCTGGCCTCGGTGATCCACTGCGCGCTGACCAAGCGCCCGGACCCGACGCTGGCCGATCAGCTGGCCGGCTCGCTCGCCGAAACCCACGGCGTACCAGCGGAAACCGCACGACGCTGCGCCGCAACCGGAACCCCAGCGCAGGTGGCAGAACAGCTTTCGGCCTACGCCGAGGCAGGAGTGGAGAAACTGGCCGTCGCGGTGACCGGCGACTGGCACGCGTCCTGCGACCTGCTCGGCGAAACCCGCCGCCTCCTCACCGCCGGATCCCCGAAGTGCCGCCCCTGACCGGGCGAGGACTCCGGTGAGCTCCGTCGTCGCTGGTCAGGCCCCGTGAGCACTTTGGGGTGCTATAGCGCCCCAAAGTACTCACGAGTCTCCACCTGCGGAAAGGGCGCGCAGATTCGGAGCCGGGTCACTCGCGGGCTGCTGCGGTGAAGGTCATGTCAGGGTAGCGGGTGCCTTCGACCTGGGCCGCGATCGGTTCCAGGGCTTCGAGGTCCGCGCGGGTGAGGGTGAGGTCCGTTGCGCCGAGGTTCTCGTCGAGGCGGGTGCGGCGTCGGGTGCCGGGGATCGGGACCACTGCCAGGCCTTGCTGCGCGTGCAGCCAGGCCAACGCCACCTGCGCCAGCGTCGCGTCGTGGCGCTGGGCGACCTCTCGCAGCGGCTGCAGCAGTTCCGCGTTGCGGGCCGCGTTCTCGCCGGAGAACTGCGGGAAGTCCCGGCGGAAGTCGCCCTCCGGCAGCTTCTCCGCGTTCGCGAAGGCCCCGGTGAGGAAACCGCGGCCGAGCGGCGAGTACGGCACCAGCGCCACGCCCAGCTCCTTCGCCGCGGGCACCGCCGTGCGCTCCACGTCGCGGTTGAACACCGACCACTCGCTCTGCACCGCGGCGATCGGGTGCACCGCGTGCGCCGCGCGGATCTCGTCGCCGGTCACCTCGGAGAGGCCGAGGTGCCGCACCTTGCCCTCGGCGACCAGCTCCGCCATCGCGCCGACCGTCTCCTCGATCGGCACGGACAGGTCGCGGCGGTGCATGTAGTACAGGTCGATCTCGTCGACGCCGAGCCGCCGCAAGCTCGCCTCCGCCGCGGAGCGGACGTAAGCCGCATCGCCGCGGAAACCCCGGTAGCGCGGGTCATCGGCCTTGCGGACCAGGCCGAACTTCGTCGCGAGCACGACCTGCTCGCGGTTGGCCCGCACGAACGGCGACAGGAACTCCTCGTTGGCGCCCATCCCGTAGATGTCGGCCGTGTCGAACATGGTCACGCCGCGCGCCAGCGCGTGCTCCAGCGTGCGCCGAGCTTCGTCCTGGTCGGTGGGGCCGTAGAACTCGCTCATCCCCATGCAACCGAGGCCCTGCGCACCCACCACCGGCCCGGAGCCCAGCTGAACCCGTCGCACCGTCATCTCGTCCTCCCGTTCGTCGGTCACCGCTGATGCTGGCCGGGTACCCGGCCGCGCGGCAGGTCGCGCTTCTCCTGGGAGTGCCACACCCAGGCTGCGCTCGTGGCAACATCGACCGGTGACCAACGAGCTGGGCAACTTCCTCAAGGCGTGCCGCGCCCGCCGCAAACCGGACGAGGTCGGCATCCCGACCGGTCACGGCGTGCGGCGGACGCCGGGGCTGCGGCGCGAGGAGGTCGCCGCCCTGACCGGGATCAGCGCGGACTACTACACGCGGCTGGAGCAGGGCCGCGAACGCCACCCGAGCGATGCCGTGCTGGACGCGCTGGTGCGGGGGCTGCTGCTCGACGCCACCGAGCACCAGCACCTGCACAACCTCGCCCGGCACGCCTCGGGCGTCCGGCACCCCGAGCAGCCGGAGGTCGAGTCGGTCCGCCCCAGCGTGCTGAGCCTGCTCGGCGTGCTCGGCGACTCCCCCGCCTACGTGCTGAACCGCTGCAACGACGTGGTGGCCTCGAATCCCGCCGGGCTGGCGCTGCTCGCCGGCATCGACCAGTGGCCCGAGCAGCGGCGCAACACCACGCGCTACTTGTTCCTGCACCCCAGCGCGCGGACGCTGATGGTGGGCTGGCCGGAGGTGGCGCAGAACTCGGTGGCCGACCTGCGCGCGAGGTTCGGCGACAACCCGGCCGATCGGCGGCTGAAGGCGCTGGTCGACGAGTTGATGCGCAAGAGCGAGGAGTTCCCGGCGATGTGGGCCCGCCACGAGGTGCAGCCGAAGTCCTCGGGCGTGAAGGACTTCGACCACCCCGCGGTGGGCCCGATGTCCCTGACCTACGAAGTCCTGTCGGTGTCCGGCGCCGACCACCGCATCGTCGTCTACCAGGCCGAACCGGGCTCCCCGGACCACGACGCGGTGGCCCTCCTCAACCTCGTCGTCCGCCGCGAATCCCCCGCAGTCCCGGAACACCGCGCCTGAACCTCCACCGGTGCGTCGCATCCCGACACGCCGACGTCTGTGGACAACCCCCTGGTCCTGTGGAGAACTTCCGCAATTTCAATGGAAATCGGAGGTCTGATTTCCATTGAATTTGCGTCCCCCGGGAACGCGAGGGCCGAGTCCATAGTGGAATCCGGGCATCGGTGGTAGACCGGGGGCATGGTGCGACGGATACCTCGGTGGATCGCTCGGGCTCCGATTCCGCTGTTCCAGCGCGGGTTCGGGTGGTTGCTCGGCAGTCGGTTCATGATGTTGGAGCATCGGGGACGGCGGAGCGGCGAGCCGCGATACGCGGCGTTGGAGGTGCTCGACCGGGAGCCCGGAGCGTTGTTGCTGGTGTCCGGCTACGGGCCGAAGTCGCAGTGGTTCCGGAACGTCGTGGCCGATCCCGAGGTGCGGGTGTGGACCGGGCGGCTGCGCGGTGTCCCAGCTCGTGCCGTGGTGCTGCCGGCCGACGAAGCTCGCGAGCGGCTCGAGCAGTACCGCCGCGCGCACTCCCGATCAGCAGCGGCTTTGGGCCGGACGTTGGGCATCGAGGAGCTGGCGAGTCCGGAGCCGCTGCCGGACGACATCGCTGAGCGGTTGCCGCTGGTCCGCGTCCAGCGGGCCTGACAGTTCGTGCCTGACTGGCACGGTGCGCCGTTGTTCTTAGACTGGGGGCGTGAGCCTCACCGAGCGCCGCAAGGCCGCCACCCAGCTGGAGATCGCCCGAGCCGCCGCTGCGCTGTTCGCCGAGCGCGGCTCCGACGGCACGACGGCCGAGGCCATCGCGGACCGGGCGGGCGTGAGCCTGCGGACCTTCTACCGCTACTTCCGCATCAAGCAGGACGCCGTCGCACCGCTGCTGAACTTCGGCGCCCGCCGCTGGCAGCAGAACCTGGCCGGAACACCGCACGACGTCCCCCTGCCGGAAGCCCTCGAGCAGGCGGCCCGACGTGCGATGACCGTCCGCGACGCGGACGACGCGGAGTCCCTCGAGTGGGCCCGAGGCCTCCTGCGCGCAGCAGCCGACGACCCGGCTCTGCGCACGGTGTGGGCAACGGTGAACCAGGATTCGGAGCACGAGCTGCTCCCGCTCCTCGCCGAGCGCACCGGTGCGGAGCCGACCGACCTCCAAGTCCGCCTGACAGCAGCAGCGGCCACCACGGCGATCCGCGTGGCGGTCGAAACCTGGGCAGCGATGGACGCCGACCCACCAGAACCAGCGGACATCGCAGTCCGCTGCATGCGAGACCTGACAGCCGGCCTCTGGTAAACCCAGGATCGCCGACGTGGTCACTCGGTGAAACCGACGGGTCCCGTGTGCAAGCCGGTCAGCATGATCAGGTAGCCGGTCTTGCCGGCACCGCAAATACCGTTCGCCTGGCCCCTGAAAGCCTCTGACATATCAGGAGAATCCTGTCCGCTCTCGAGGAAGATCAGACCGTAGTGGGCCCGGGGCTCGGCATCGACCAGTGTTCGCATGGCGCGATGCTCGCGAAACCCCCTGACAGCGCCTGCATACTGGGGCCGTGCGGACTCTTGGGGTTGTTGGTTGCGGTGCTGGTGGGGTCGAGGGGATTCGGGGTGGGCTCGTCGAGCCTGCGATCTCCCGGGGGTGGCGGGTCGCGGTGACCTTGACCCCCACTGCTGGGAGTTGGTTGCGGGCCACCGGGGAGGTCGAGCGGATCGAGGAGGTCACCGGGTTGGCTTGCCGGGTTGAGCCGCGGTTGCCCGGGGAGGCCCGGCCGCATCCGGACATCGACTGCTACCTCCTGTGCCCCGCCACCGCGAACACCGTCGTCAAGCTCGCGCTCGGGATCGCCGACAACCAGGCGCTGACCACGATCGGCGAGGCCATCGGGACTCCGGGGCTGCCGGTGGTCGTGTTCCCGAAGATCAACGCGACGCAGGTCCGGCATCCGGCCTGGCAGTCGCACGTGGACACGCTGCGCGCGACCGGCACCCACGTCCTGCTCGACGAGGAGTTCGCGATGCACGGGCCGCGCAGCGGGCAGGCTCCGGAGATCCCGTGGTCCGGAATCCTCGACGCGGTCGAAGGCGTCGTGCAGAAGTCCACTTCGGACGCTTAGGCCAGTTGCCGGCGAGTGCGCCGCGCCAGCAGGCGGCTCGAGCAGCGCCGTTGGGCCTGACAGCGGCCCGTGAACCCTCGGGCGTGCGGTGCACGTGGATGGGTTGAACGACCATGCCGAACCAGAAAGGTCTGAGCGCCGCCCCGGAACGGGGGACAACAGGCGCGACACATCTCAACCCAAGCTCTTGATCACTTCCGAACGCACCGCCGCCGGGGACGGCAGGTTCCGCAGCGGCAACGCGGCGACCTCACGCGTCCGCTGAGGACACCCGCGATGGAATTGCGAGGTAGCGAAGATCTTGACCACCAGGAAACCGCGCTGGTGGCGAGCTGCCGTGGTGACGACCGCGGCGACCGGCCTGCTGGCCGGTGCCGCCCAGCCCGCCTCCGGCACCTCCCCGGAAGAACCCAGCACCGTCGAGCAGCAGGCCTTCGAATCGGCTGCCGCCGAGTTCGGCGTCCCGGCGCCCCTGCTGCTGGCCACCTCCTACCAGCTCACCCGCTGGGAGGACCACCGCGGCCAGCAGAGCAAGGCCGGCGGCTACGGCCCGATGCACCTCACCGAGGTCGACTTCGAGCGGCTGCGCCGCGAGAACCCGAAGCTGAAGAAGCTCGCCGACAACCCCGCCCTGCACACCCTGGCCGAGGCCGCCGAACTCGTCGACCTCCCACCGGAGCAGGTCAAGCGCGACCCGGAGCAGAACATCCGGGCCGGTGCCGCGCTGCTGGCCGAACGCGCCAAGCAGCTGGGTGACGGGCAGCTGCCCACCACCATGGGCGACTGGTACCCGGCCGTCGCGGAGCTCAGCGGCAGCCCGCAGGCCAGCGGTGCGCGGTCTTTCGCCGACTCCGTCTACGAGGTGCTCGACCGCGGTCGCAGCCGCACCACCTCGACCGGCCAGCGGGTCGGCTTCACCGAGATCCCCGAGGTCACGCCGAACCGCGACCTGACCGGCACCGGCCTGGCGGACGCATCGGCCACCCGGCTCGCGCCCGAGCCGGAGTGCCCGGCCGACCTGGACTGCAGGTACGTCCCGGCCGCCTACGCGCCGACCGATCCGGAGGACCCGACCGGCGGTTACGGCAACTACGACACCGCGAACCGGCCGAAGGACGTCCGGATCAACTCGATCGTCATCCACGACACCGAGACCTCGTACCAGTCCACGATCTCGGCGTTCCAGAACCCGGCGCACGGCGCGGCCTCGCACTACGTGATCCGCTCCTCCGACGGCCAGGTCACGCAGATGGTGCCCACCAAGGACATGCCGTGGCACGCAGGCAGCTGGGACCGCAACATGCGCTCCATCGGCATCGAGCACGAGGGCTGGGCCGCGGAAGGCGGCACCTGGTACACGGAGCAGATGTACCGCTCGTCGGCGGAGCTGGTGAAGTACTTGGCGGACAAGTACGACATCCCGCTGGACCGCGAGCACGTCCTCGGCCACAACGAGGTCAGCGCCGACAAGCCGGAGCAGGCGGGCGGCGAGCACTACGACCCGGGCCCGTACTGGGACTGGGCGCACTACATGAACCTGCTCGGCGCCCCGCTGGACGGCGACACCGGCGGCGACGACGTGGTGACCATCTTCCCCCGGTTCGACACGAACCGGCCGGTGGTGACCGAGTGCCCGCCGGAGGAGGAGTGCCGGGAACTGCCGTCGCAGCCGGCAAACTTCCTCTACCTGCGCAGCGAACCGCGCGACGACGCCCCGCTGCTCGGCTCGCCCTCGGTGCACCCGGACGGCTCGCCCGGCACCACCAAGATCGAGGACTGGTCGGCCAAGGCCACCGTCGGCCGCCAGTACGCGGTCGCGGAGCGCCGGGGCGACTGGCTGGCGCTGTGGTTCGACGGCAAGAAGGCGTGGCTGCGCGACCCGGACGGCGTGAACACCGCCCCCGCGGACGACGCCGAGCTGGTGACGCCGGTGCGCGACGGCGTCAAGACCTACGGCATGGCGCTGCCGGATGCCGGCGACTACCCGGACGGGCTCGAACCACGGGTGATCAAACCGCTGCCGTACGAGCTCCCGCTGGGCCAGGTGTACGTCGCGGGTCGAGCGGGCCGGGCGATCGACTACAACGTCGGCTACGACGGCGTGAACGATCCGAACAACCACGAGGTGGTCATCGGGAGGGACACCTACGTCCCGGTCTCCTACAACCACCGCTGGGTCTACGTGAAGGAATCAGACCTCGAAGAGGCCTGACCTCCCAAGAGGGTGAGCGCGAGCGCTGCGGCGTTCGCGCTCACCGCCGTCCGGAGTCCACTTAGGACTCCCGTTGGGATCAGATCCCGGCGGCCCCGTGCCAGTAGTCGGCGATTTCACTGGTCTGCTTGAGGATCCGGTCCGGCCCGGGCGGGGCCGGCCAGAACTGGAGCAGGTAGCGGTCGACCAGCGGTTCGTCGTCCATCCTGGTGTCCTGCTCTCGCGCTGCATCCATGCCGACCGCGCAGTAGCGGACCCGGTAGTCGATCTCGCGCAGGTCGAGCGATCGGGCGTCATCGCCCGACCAGAAGACGAGCGCGACATCGCCCACCGGGCGGTAGGACGCCTCGACGATCTCCTCCCAGGTCTCGTCCAGCGGCGGAGCCTGGTCGTGGAGCTCGATGGTGAAACCGACATCGCCCGTGTGCAATCCGGTGATCAGGAACAGGATTCCGGGTTCGGCAGCACCGCACAGCCCGTTGCTCTGCTCGGCGAAACACGCGTCGAGATCGGCGTCTTCGACTTCGCTCTCCACGTAGATCTGCCCGTAGTGGACCGGAACCTCTTCATCGACCAGTGTTCGCATGGGCGCGATCATCACGCAGGGGCCCGACAGTCGTGAGCGGCGATGGTCGCGAGAACCACCATCGCCGCTCACGAGTCAGTACAGCTCGATCACCAGCTTGTCGCACAGCGCGCGGGAAACGCAGAGCGCCATCTGGTCTCCCGCGGCCCGGTCCGAGCTGGACAGGCAGTTGTCGCGGTGGTCGGGGACGCCCTCGAGGACTCCGGACACGCACGAGCCGCAGATGCCCTCCTCGCAGGACTTCGCCACGTCGACGCCGCCCTCCTCCAGGACGGCGAGGATCGACTTGTCGGCTGGGACCTCGAACACCTCCCCGGTGTCGAGCTCCACCGTGAACGACGTGTCCGCGCTGGTGTCGATCTCGGAGGCGGTGAAGTGCTCGACGTGCACGTGGTCCTCGCCGACGACCGGGGCGAACACGCCGGTCACCTGGTCCATGAACCCCTGCGGACCGCAGGTGTAGACGTGCGCCGCCGGGGTCAACTGGCCGGCGACCTCGGCGAGCAAGACCGGCTGGTCAGCGCGGGGGACGCCGAAGTGCAGGTGCACGTCCTCGCGGAACTCGTGCTCGAGCAGGTCGGCGAAGGCGGCTTCGTCGCGGGTCCGGGCGAAGTAGTGCAGTTCGAACTCCGCGCCGACCCGGTGCAGCTCGTGGGCCATGCCCAGCAGCGGGGTCACACCGATCCCGCCGGCCACGAGGACGTGGCGTTCCGCCTGCTCAGCGATGCCCAGCAGGTTCCGCGGCGCCGAGACCTCGAGGTGCTCGCCGACCTCCACCGCGTGCAGCGCCACCGAGCCGCCCCGCGACTCGGGCTCCCGCTTCACCGCGATCAGCAGCGACTCGCGGTCGTCGGGCCGCCCGCACAGCGAGTACTGGCGCAGCACCCCGGTCGGGCCGGTGACGTCCACGTGCGCACCCGCCCGGTAGGCGTCGAACGGCGCGCCGTCGTCGCGGACCAGCTTCAGCGCGCGGACGCCGACGGCCTCGTCGACCACCTCCGCAACCCGGACCTTCATCGCGACTCCCCTCATCAGCGCATGTAGAGGCCGCCGTTGGCGTCCCAGCAGGCCCCGGTGACCGAAGCGGCCTCCGGCGAGGCCAGCAGCGCCACCATCCGGGCGATGAACGCCGGGTCGCCGAGCCTGCGGACCGGGATGTTCTCCGCGAACGACTCCAACGAGTCCTCCCCGACGATGGACCGCACCATCGGGCTGTCCTGCGGCCCCGGCGACACCGCGTTCACGGTGACCCCGCGCGGCGCGAGCTCCCGGGCGAAGACCTTGGTCGCCGACATGATCGCGCCCTTGGACGAGGCGTAGTGACCACCGGTCGCGGTCCCGCCGTTCTGCCCGGCCAGCGAGGCCATGTTGACGATCCGGCCGTAGCCCTGGTCGGCGAAGTGCGCGCCGAAGATCTGGCAGGCGGCGAAGGTGCCGGTGAAGTTGACCGCCATCACGGCGTCGAGCTCCTCCGGCGTGATCTCCATCAGCGGGGTCGCCTGCGTGCGGGCGGCGTTGTTGACCAGCACGTGCACGCCGCCGAAGTCGGCCACCACGTCGGCGAGCAGCTGCTGCAGGGCAGCGCGATCGCGCACGTCGACGCGGTAGCTGCGCGCGGTGGCGCCGGTGCCGTCCAGCTCCGCGACCAACGCCGCCGCATCGTCCACATCGGACACCGCGACGCGGTAGCCCTCGGCGTGCAAGCGGCGGACGATGAACTCGCCCAGCCCGCTCGCCCCGCCGGTCACCACCGCGACCTGCGCGCTCACAGCAGGAATCCCGCGGCCGGCACGGCGTCCTCGCTGTCCACGAGCCGCACGACCTTCTGCACGATGCGGTCCGCACCCGACTCCGAGAGCCGGATCCGGTGCACCAGATCGCCCGCCCAGATGTCGTGGCGACCGCGCTTGTAGGCGATGATGATCTGCGCCGAGCGCAGCACCACCTCGTCGTCGGACACCGACTCCGGCACGAAGCGGGACACCGTGCGGGCCGTGCGGGCGGCGTCGACCGCAGCGATCGCGTAGCCCTCGATCATGCGGGTCACGCGCATCTGCCGCATGCGGGCGTCGTCGTAGACCATGTTGAGCGAGTTCGCGAAGTCCTCGGTCTCCGGGTCGATCGGGATGATGTAGAGCCCGTCGTCGGCGAACAGCTCGTTCCAGGCCACGTAGTCCTTGCGGTCGAGCAGTTCGGCCTCGCGCCAGACCAGCTCGATCGCCCGGACCACGCGAGGATCGGTCGTCGACAGCCGGGATTCCACCGCGGTCGCGTCAGTCATCGCCCATCATCTCCTTCCACTTGCCGTAGGCCGCGCGCATGCCGGTCTCGTCGGTGACGTGGGCGGTCGGCCACCCCTGCGAACTGGCCTTCTCGCGGCCGATGCCGCGGTTGACCATGATCGGCATGTCCGGGGCGCCCTGCGCGCCGCGCTGCACCCGGTCCCAGCCCTCCGCGTCGTCGGGGGTGCCGAAGCCGAACGGCCCCTGGAAGTGCTCGTGGATGCGCAGCCGCTCGCGGTTGACGGCGTCGACCTCGGGCGGGCCGTCCGGACCGATCGCGACGTGCTCGATGTAGGTCTCGTCGGCCGCGATCGGGCGCAGCACCCGGAAGAACGCCGAGGACATCGAGACGTTCGGGAACAGGTTGAGGTTGAAGCCGGTGCCGTGCATCGCGCGGACCAGCTTGCGCACCTGCGCCTCGTCCAGCGTCTTCGACAGCTCCGCGACGAGGTCGTCGAACCGGCCCTGCAGCGGCTCGCTGCCGTCGTCGGCGTCGAGGTCGGAGTGCTCGGGCACCATCTGCATCACGCTGTGCCCGTTGCCGAGGTCGTGGGTGATCGCGGCCGGATCGTTCATGAACGACATCATGTCCGCGGTCTCGGCGTCGACCGACGCCATCCACGACCGGTGCACGATCGGGAAGTGGTAGCCGTCGGTGGTGTTCTCCAGCTGGATCTTCCAGTTGCCGCGGAACTTGAACTGGTGCTTGCCCAGCACCTTGATCGGGTAGCCGCCGCCCTGCTTCATGAACAGGTCGATCCACTGCCGGGCGTCGCCGAGAAACTCCTCCAGCGGCTCGGCGTCCTCGTTGAACGTCGCGAACACCAGACCGCCGTAGGTCTCGGTGCGCAGCTTCTTCAACGACAGCTCCGACTTGTCGACGACGCCCTCGTAGCCGTCCGGGTACGGGATGCCGCGCAGCTGCCCGTTCAGGCCGTACGACCAGGCGTGGTACGGGCAGGTGAAGCCGTTGGCCTTGCCGCTGGGCTTCTCGCAGAGGCTGGCGCCGCGGTGGCGGCAGCGGTTGAGCAGGGTGCGCAGCTCGCCCTTGCGGTCGCGGGTGACGATCACCGGCTGCTTGCCGACGTAGGTCGACTTGAAGGTGCCCGGCCCGGGCAGCTCGCTCTCGTGCGCGACCCACACCCAGGTGCGCTCGAAGATCTTGGTCAGCTCCTGCTCGAAGATCTCCGGGTCGGTGTAGAGGCGGCCGGCGACCCGGTCCCCGGCGACCAGATCGGCAGCGGCGGTGGTGTTGTCGGTCATCGGGATCTCCCTGGTCAGTCGGGAAGCTCGACGTCTTCGCGGACGGTGAGCGCGCGGCCCATCCGGGCCTCGATCCGGGCGAAGCGCCACAGCTTGGCGGGCCCGTCGGCGACCTGCGTCGTGCGGAAGAGGTTGCACGCGGCCTTGACCGTCTCCTGCGAGTCGACGTCGGCGAGGATGTAGCAGGTCCAGGGCCAGCCCTCGGACGGTCCGACCATGTGCGAGTCGTCGTCCATGTCGCCGATGAAGTCCACCCCGGGCAGCGCCTTGAGCTGGTCCATCATCGAGACGAACGCCTGCCAGACGTCACCGATCTGGATGCCGTCGGTGGGCAGGTCGAAGAAGTTCTGGTTGATGCCGATGCAGAACAGCACGCGGAGCGGCTGAGCCGTCATGCGGACCTCCTTCGTCGTGGGATCGGCGCTGGTCAGAGATCGTGAGCGTTTTGCGGTGCTATAGCCCCACAAAGCGCTCACGAGGCCTGACCAGCCACTTCTCAGCGGAAACCTGGTGTGGTGGGCGGCAATCCCATCAAGACCGCGCCCGCCGCGTCGTACATCGACGGACCCAGGAAGGCGTGCTGCTTGGGGACGAGCGCGTCGCCGTGCAGCAGCTGCAGCGGGTGCCCGGTGTTGATCGGCGCAGTGCCGGAGACCTCCAGCAGCCCGGCGACGACGTCGGAGGAGGTCTTCGCCAGGTGCGCGGAGGACAGCCGCAGCTGCGCGTTCTGCTCGTCGGTGGCCTCGTCACCGGCCAGCACGGTCTCCCAGACCTCGTTGCTGACCTCGTAGAACCACGCCCGGGCCGAGCGCAGCGCGGCCTCCGCACCGGCGACCGCGGTGCGGTAGTAGGGGCGGTCGGCCAGCTTCGGCGCGCCGGTGACCCCGGCGTAGCCGGCACCGACCGCTTCGGCGTGGTCGAGCGCGGCGCGGGCCACCCCGGCGCCGACGACGGCGAGCACCTGGGCGGCGTAGGCGATCGTCGGGTAGCGGTAGAGCGGTTCGTCCACAGTGGGCGTTCCGCCGCGGATGAAGGTCCACTCCCGCGGCACTTCGGCGCCCCGCACCACCAGGTCGAACGACCCGGTGCCGCGCATGCCGACGACGTCCCACTCCTGGACGATCTCGACCTGCTCGGGGCGCAGCACCGCGGTTCGCGGCTTGCCGGCGGTGGTCTCGTCACCGGGGATGCCCACGCCGAGGACGTCGGCGCCCATGCACCCGCTGGCGAACTTCCAGCGGCCGTCGACCAGGAAACCGGTCTCGGTCGGCTCGGCGGGCTGCACCGGGAACAAGCCACCGGCGAAGGCCACGTCCGGGCCGTCGCGGTAGATCTCGGCCTGCGTCTCGAGCGGCAGCGCGGCCAGGTAGACCAGGGCGGAACCGAAGCTGGCGACCCAGCCGGTGGAACCGTCCACCGCCGAGATCCGCTCGATCCGCCGCAGGAAGTCCGCCGGGGCGAGCGGCTGGCCGCCGAACCTCGTCGGGGTGGCGGCGCGGTAGATCCCGAGCTCCTTGAGCCGGGCGATGAAGTCCTTCGGCACGTAGCGCTGCTCGCGGAACTCGACCCGCCGCTCGGCGAGCTCCGCCAGCACGTCCTCGAAGGTGACACCGTCGGCTTGCAGGGTGTGCACCATCTCAGCTCCCTCTCGTTGCTGGACGGTTCTCGACGTTACGAACGCGCCCGCCACCGCGGAATTGGTATTGCCTCTGCCGCCGTAGGGGATTCCTTCAGTGCGGACCCCCGCGAACCGCCCTTACGCTGGGCAGATGCAGGTCGATCCTCGCGCGCCCGAACTGACGGCGCAGGACTTCGTCGCGATGGTGCACGCCACCCGGATGTGCGTGCTGCTGCACGACGCCGCGACCAAGGACATCCTCTGGGCCAACCCGGCGGCGTGCGAGATGCTCGGCTGGAGCGTTGACGAGCTGCGCCCGCTCAAGGCCAACCACATGAGCAGCTCCGCCCAGCAGTACGACCGGGTGATCGGCCGCGCCTGGCTGCAGGAGGCCGTCGAGAAGGGCGCGAGCCGGATCGAGTGGCACTACCGCGCCAAGTCCGGCCGGGTGATCCCGACCGACGCGATCGCGCTCCGGGTCGAGCTGGCGCGCGGACCTGCGGTGATGGTCCAGTTCCGGGACATCGAGCGCGAGCAGGAGGTGGAGCGCGAGCTGCGGCTGACCACGTCGTGGGTGGACGCGCTGGCGCACCACACCTCGACCATCGCGCTGATGCTGGACTGCACCGGGACGATCCGGTTCGCCACCAACACCGCGCTGCCGCTCATCGGCGCGCGCCCCGGCGAACCGATCGGGCTGCTCACCGACCACGCGCGGCTGCGAATGCTCGGACGTCTGTCCACATGGGACGAAGTGCTGGCGCGGACGGATCCGGTCACCTCGGTGCAGCTGGAGATCCCGGGCCGGCCGGACCCCGTCTACCTGGAGGGAAGCCTCGAACGGCTGCAGGAGACCGATGGCGACGCGCTGCTGATGATCCTGCACGACGTGTCCGAGCGGGTCCACGGCCAGGTGCGCCGGGAGCGCGAGATGCACCGGGAGAACTACCACGCGCGCTACACCGCGATGGGCGACATGGCGATGGCCATCGCGCACGAGCTCGGCCAGCCGCTGGCCGCCGCGGGGAACTTCCTGGCCGGTGCTCGCGCTGCGGCGCAGGCGGATTCGCGCGTCGGGTACGGGATCGACAACGCGGTGCGGCAGATCGACCGGGCGTCCACCATCGTCAGCTCGGTGCGCGCGTTCGTCGGCCACCTCGAGCACGTGCAGCAGGTCGCCGACCTCAACGACATCCTCGAGGAATGCCTGTACTTCGTCCGGTTGCGGGCGGATCCGGCGGGCGTCGAGGTGCGGGTGCAGCGCAGTCCGGAGCCGGTGCCGGTGCGCTGCGAGCGGGTGCTGACCGGGCAGGTGGTGCTCAACCTGTGCTTCAACGCGATCGACGAGATGGCGGTGTGCGCCCCGGACCGGCGGCAGCTGACCGTCACCACCCGGATCGACGGGGGCACCGGGATGCTCACCGTCGACGACCTGGGCCGCGGGCTGCCGCGCGATCCGTTCGAGCAGACCTTCACCGACAAGGAGCACGGCAGCGGCATCGGCCTGGCGCTGAGCTACCGGATCATCACCCGCCAGCACGGCACGATCTGGAGCGAGCAGCGCGACTCGGGCGGATCCCGCTTCGGCTTCACCCTCCCGCTGGCGGAGTCGTGAGTACTTTGGGGTGCTATAGCGCCCCAAAGTGCTCACGTGCCTTGACCAGCGGAAACGGAGCTGCGGGGTGGTCCGGGCGTAGGGGAAATCCTCAGCTGGGCGCGGGGAAGTCTCGATTCCGAGGTGACGGGCTCGTGCGTAGCGTCTCAACGGTGCCGGTAACCGTCCTGCCACAGGAGGAATCGTGCCCGAGCTGACCTCGTCCCAACGCGAATTCCGCACCGCGATGGCGAATCTGTCGGCGGCCGTCAACGTCGTCACCACCGACGGAGCCCACGGGCTCGCCGGGATGACCGTCAGCGCGGCCTGCTCGGTGACGGACTCGCCGCCGACCGTCCTGGTGTGCGTCAACCGGTCCAGCCGATCCCACGGCATCCTGGTCGCCAACGGCCGGATCTGCGTCAACGTGCTCGGTGCCGACCAGGAAGACCTGGCGATGCACTTCGCCGGCGCCACGAAGGTGCCGACCGCGCAGCGGTTCACCGAGGACTGCTGGGACCTGGAGTCCGAAGGCGTCCCGGTGCTGCGCGGTGCGCCCGCCTCGCTCATCGGCCGGATCATCGCCGAACGCGCCCAGGGCTCGCACTCGGTGATGTTCGTCGAAGTCGACAAGGTCTTGACCAGCGAGGACAGCGGTGCTCTCGTCTACTTCCAGCGCCGCTTCCACAGCCTGACCCCGCTGAGCGCCTGAGCCCCGTCCGCGGAGAGGAGATCGCCGGATGCCCACGGACACGTCAGGTTCCGAACCGACCCGGATGACGTTGACCTGCTACAACGACACCCACGGCTACGGCTGGCGGCACGTCGACCTGTTCGTCCACGACGCCGAGGGCCGCGAGCTGAACTGGGTCCACTGGGCGGTCCCGGAGGACGGCCCGGACGCGGCCGACGCGGTCACCGCCGAGGTGGAGCCGACGCTGCGGCGGACCTCGGAGTGGCGGCACGACGTCAGCGCCAGCGGCATGGACTACTGGGTGGCCGACGCGGAGTGGGAGCAGCAGTGACCGGATCGCGCTGGCAGCCGTGGTCGCTGCGCTCGCTCGTCAACTCGCTGAACAACGGCGACATCACGCCCGCCGAGGCGCACCAGCGCGCTCGCGCGCGGATCGCCGAGACCGAGCCCGAGCTGCGGGCGTGGGTGGAGCTGGATCCGGACGTCTCCCCGGTCGCCGACGGGCCGCTCGGCGGGGTTCCGCTCGCGGTCAAGGACATCATCGACCTCGCCGGACTGCCCACCAGGTGCGGATCGCAGCTGCGCGCTTCCGCCGGGGCCGCTGAGGCCGATGCGACGATCGTGACCGCGTGGCGGCAGGCCGGTGCGGTGCCGATCGGCAAGTCGGTGACCACCGAGTTCGCGTACTTCGCGCCCGGTCCGACCCGCAACCCGGCCGCGCTCTCGCACACGCCGGGCGGATCCTCCAGCGGCTCGGCCGCGGCCGTCGGTGCTGGTCAGGTGCCGCTCGCGCTGGGATCGCAGACCGCTGCCTCGGTCACCCGGCCCGCCGCGTTCTGCGGCGTCGCGTCGCTGGTGCTCAGCCGGGGCCGGTTCCCGGTCGACGGGGTCACCGGTCTGAGCCCGAGCCTGGACAGCCACGGCTTCTTCACCGCGAGCGCGTCCGACCTGGCCCTGGCCTGGTCCGCTCTGACCGGCGAACCCGATGCCGCACTGACGGCGGACCGACCGCCGCGCCTGCTGCTGTGGCCGGCCGCGCAGTTCGACGTCGACCCGCAGATGGCGACCGCCCTGTCCAGCGCCTGCGCCGCGTTGCGCGCCGCGGGCGCGGTGATCGACGAGTTCCCGGACCCGCAGCTGATCACCCAGCTCGCCGAGGCCCACCCGGTGATCATGGCCTACGAAGCCGCCCGCGAACGCTCCGCGGAGCTGGCGGCGTCATCCCAGATCAGCACGCAGCTGGCGACCCTCCTGGAGACCGGCGCGGCCACCCCGGAACACGACTACGAAACCGCCCGCCACACCACGGCAGAGGCAGGCACCCGCGTCGCGGAACTCCTCTCCACCTACGACGCCGTCCTAGCCCCAGCAGCCCTCGGCCCGGCCCCCGCAGGCCTGAACGCCACCGGCGACCCGATCCTCAGCCGCCCCTGGCAAGCCCTCGGCCTCCCCGCAGCCGGCATCCCGGCAATGCGCACCCCATCAGGCCTCCCCCTCGGCCTCCAACTCATCGGCACCCGGGAGTCCGAACTCCTCACCACGGCCTGCTGGACCGAATCAACGCTCCACCCCTGATCGCTCCCCCGACCCACGGCTTCAGTCACGACTGAACGCAGTTTCAATTGAAACTGCGGACCCCACCCACGGCGGATCACAGTTACAAT
>NZ_JBEOVY010000040.1:0-32538 GCF_040295745.1 Saccharopolyspora sp. NPDC002686 | reverse complement strand
GGCTTTGTTGAACGCCATGTCCTGGCGGCCGTACTCCCTCACCGCGCGCCGCACCGCGGCTTCGACTTGCTGTTCGTCGGTGACGTCGCAGACGACACCGATCGCCCGCTGCCCACGGCCGGTGATCTCCTCGGCTGCGTTGTGGACGGCATCGTGGTCGAGGTCGACCAGGACCACGGCGGCCCCGGAGTCGGCGAAGGCACCGGCGGCGGCCAGGCCCATGCCGGAGGCGGCGCCGGTGACCAGGGCCACCTGCCCGGAGAAGTCATAGGTCGGGTTCATGGTGTTCTCCCGTCGAATCAAACAAAGTCCCGCGCTCGCCCAGACCTTTCGAAGTCCCAGGCGAGCGCGGCTGGAATCGGTCAGCGAGGAAGGTCAGGGCTTCAGCAGGGTCTTGATGGCGCGGCGCTCATCCATCGCCTTGTAGCCCTCAGCGGCCTGATCGAGCGGAAGCGTGAGGTCGAAGACCTTGCCGGGGTCGATCTTGCGGTCCCAGATGAGCTGGATCAGCTCAGGCAGGAACCGGCGCACCGGAGCGGGGCCGCCGGACGCGACCCGCTGGGCCAAGCACAACGTGCACCGCCACTCACGCGGACGCAAGACCATCAACCACCCGGCCGCCGGCACGATGGACCTCGCCTACGACGACTTCGCACTGCCCGGCGACCCGAACGTCACCATCACCACCTACACCGCAGATCCCGGCACGCCCAGCGCCGACGGACTCACCCTGCTGGTGACCTGGGCCGACACGCAGAAACAACCACAGACCACCAGCGAGGAAGCACACGCGTCTTCGACCACGAGCACGGTCGAGCCGACGCGGCATCGCGACCACCCGGCAGCCCGCCCCAGCAGTCCTCAACGGCCTCCACAGACGTAGACGCACGTGGGGATCGGGACTGAGCTGACCGGCCTGCTGACGGCCACGCCACCGCCCGCAGCAACCCGGTCACGGGTGGCCGTCATCGACCTTCAGCTCGTCCCCGGTGTTGGACACGAAGACGACCAGGAGCCTGGCCCGCTCCGTCGGACTGGTGTTCTCCGTGAGGACGTGGTGGGCACCCGGCTGCTCGACCCAGTTCTCGCCTTGCCGATACGTGCTCACGGGCTCGTCATCGAGCCTGCTGCGCACCGTGCCTTCGAGGACGTACGCGTAGACGAAAGCCTCGCCGTGCCGATGCGGCTGTGCACGCGCACCAGGCGGGAAGTCCACCACCGCCGAGGTGAACGTCTTGCCCTGCGCATTCGGAAGGGCCTGCTCGAGCAACGGAGTCAGAGTCTCGGCGGGTGGCTGCGATGCCACCGGCGGCGTGGAGCCGGCAGGCTGGTCCGGGCCGCTGCAGGCCGTGACCCCGGCCAACGCGGCGACGACCAGGAAACCACCAGCGATCCGCATTCCACTCACGAGAGACCTCCTGCTCAGTCCTGGACGACGCGGATGATCACCTTGCCGGGGGTGCGCTTATCAGAGGCGAACGCGGCGGATGCCTCAGCAAGCGGCCGCACCGCACCGATGACCGGCTCGAGCCGCCCGTCCCTCAGCCTCGCGACGAGATCAGCAAGCCGAACGCGGTCGGGCTCGACGACGAAGAAAACGGCCCGCCCGCCCTCGGGCTGGACCTTGGGCGGCATGGCGATGGTGACGAGCGTGCCACCTGCGCGCACCAGGGCGGCCGAACGGTCGAGGACATCTCCGCCGATCACGTCGAACACGACGTCGACCTCGCCCACCTCCTCCAACTTCTCGCTCTGAAGGTCGAGGAAGGCATCGACGCCGAGCGCGAGCGCCTGGTCACGATCGCGAGCCCGACCGGTGCCGATGACCCGGGCGCCGACATCGCGAGCGAGCTGCACCGCGATCGACCCCACACCACCCGCAGCGCCGTGGACCAGAACGGTCTGGCCGACGGTGAGGTGCCCGTGGTCGAACAGGCCCTGCCAAGCGGTCAGCCCGGAGATCGGCAGCGCAGCGGCCACGGTGTGGTCGACATCCGCCGCCAACGGTGCGAGGTTGCGGGCCTCCACCGCGGTGTACTCGGCGAGCGCACCGTTGCGGGTCCAGTCGGTCAGCCCGAACACCCGCTGGCCAACGCTCAGACCGGTAGTGCCGTAACCCAGTTCGACGACGACACCCGACAGCTCGTGGCCGGGCACGCTCGGCGTCCGATCGCGGCCCGCACGATCGGTCCAGGTGCCCGGCCAGTCGAGTTCCCCGGGGGTGAAGCCCGCAGCGTGCACCCGCACGATGACATCGTTCTCGGCAGCGTGGGGGTAGGGCAGGTCCGCCAAGGACATCCCAGCGACACCGACGTCACGGTCTCGAACAGTGATGGCTTGCATGAACGTCCTCACTGGTAGGGGGATCGATCGAACGCCCAGCCACTCACAGACTCGGCCCATGGCGATCGCCTACGGATACGCACCGCAGCTAGATGTGTGCCACACCGCGCGGTTGATCGCACCCGCTCGCGAACGCTGCTCCATCGCCCCGTCGTGCGTTCCCACCAGCAAGACGACCCAGCCCCTACAGGCGTGACAACTCAGACACCAACCAGGCCCACAGACCCGGCTCCAGCCGACCGCTCAACGGATCCACGGCACAACAGCACCGCACAATTCGCACACCAGCGCCGAACGGGGGAGAGAAGTCACCCCAACAACCGCAGCCAAGTCGCCCGGTCCACCACGCCAGTGACCGGCAACCCCGCAGCCGCCTGGAACTCCCGCACCACCGACACCGTCCGATCGGCGAACCGCGCATCCGCCGGCACGTAACGACCACGAGAGATCAACAACGTCTGCACCGCCCGCACCGCATCACCCGCCGAACCCGGACCCACCTCGGGAACCAGCCCATCCCAACCACGACCACCGAACAACCCCGGCTCCGGCATCCGGGTCGCCGAACACGACGCACCAACAGCACCCCACTCGGCGGCCAACCGTCCCGCCACCTCCTGAGTCCGACCAGCGAACACACCATCCACCGGCACCGACTCACCCCGAGCCCGCAACAACAACTGCAACGCCGTCACCCGCGGCCCCCGCACATCCGGCTGCAGCAACGGCCACACCACCGGCTGCGCCACCGCCTTGCCCGTGGCAGCCCCCACCGCCTCCCGCAACTCCGGTAATCGCGCGTAGAGCACATCACCCGGACACTCCGTGGCCATGAAATCCCGGTGCCCGTAGATCTCACCAGCATCGATCCCGTACTGCGCCACCATGTACGAGCACAACTCCACCAACGAGTCCCACAGCGCATCCGGCACCTTCGCGTCCACGTAGGTGCCCTCGTTCTCGATCCCCAATGACACCGAGTTCTGCTCACCCGCATGAGCACCCAGCACGTGCTGCTCACCAGCGGTCAGCACCGCCAAGCTCTTGTGCCGCCCCTCCAGCAACCACCCGCCCCGCGAATTCGTGAAGTTCTGCCCGGTGTCGAGCCACCCGTTGGAATCCATGTGGAAGTCCTGGATCTGCCGCGCCAACTCCATCGCGTGCTCCTGCGAGGTGTCCTCGCTGTTGGCCGACGCCGTGTGGTGCACCACGATCTTCACCGGCCGCTGGTCCAGCACCTGCACCGGCGAACTCGGCTCCCGCGCCTTCCACTCCGACGTCGACAAGATCTCCGGCGCCGCGCGCCGCGACGACGCCCACACCGGAATCCCCGACGCACCCACCGCCGTGGCCGCCAACCCACCGGCCAGCAGCACCCGCCGAGCAACCTGAACACCGCGCAACACCATGCCGAACTCCCGCACATCCGACGACCTGATCCGCGCCGACCCTAAGAACCCGCCCCGGCGCTCGGGAATTCTTGGCAACAATCCGCCACAAACCCGACAACCACCCACCAACGCGGGCAAGATCACCCGACGAGCAACGTCATGATCGAGCCGCCACCACGTCCCTGCCTGTGACCGACCACCACAGCGGACAACAGGAGTGCGACACACGATGGACCGGTTCGCCGAGTTCCTGCACCGCCAGCTGGACATCGACCTCGAACTGCTGCGCCAAGCCAGGGAAGACGCCGAAACCGGCACCGACCGGGCCTGCCTGATCACCCCCATCCGCGGCTTCCGCGAATGCGAGCTCAAAACCCGCCTGCTCACCGCCCACCGCGACTGCGGCACCGGCGAAGGCCCCTGCGACCAACTGGGGGAGAGCTACCCGCCGGAAGACGAACGAGGCTGCCCCACCCGAGCCCTCCTCGGCCTGCCCTACGCAGACCGCCCCGGTTACGCCGCCCGCTGGCGCCCCTGACCGATCGCCCTCCCACCAGGCGCGCACCACCGGCTGAATCCCGTTGAGAACAACCGACTCCGCAGTCACCAGCACCCGGCAGAACAGATGCTGCGGGGTACCGGCCCAATACCCGCCGGCACCCCGCAGCACTGATCAGACGTCATTCGGGGTGAACTTCTCCCGGTGGATCATGCGCGGCGCCATCCGCCGCCGCTTGAACGCCTTGACGCCCGCCTCCACCATCGCCGGCGGCCCGCAGAGCCAACCGGACCAACCACGCGCACTCGCGACATCGGCCAGGAACGAATCCGTGGGGAATCCGGTGCGGCAAAACGCCCCCTCCCGCTGCGACTCGTGCGAAAGCACCGGAACGAAGCTGAACCCCGGATGCGCCTCCGCGAGCCCGGTCAGCACCTCGAAGTCGTAGAGATCCGCCGCACCACGAACACCGTGGTAGAGCAAGACCTCCCGCTCCGGGGCACGCGCCAACGCAGTCTCCATCTGCTCCGGCTCGCAGAACTGCGACACCAACTCCGCGCGGACCCGCGCGACGCTCGAGCAGGAAGACAGGCATGAGCATCCGGCTGGGGGGAGCGGGGCGCGCTGTTCATGTCGAGCGCGACCAGGCGTTCATAGCCGGCCGTCTCGAGGAATCTGTGTTCCCATCCCGCCACCGGAGATTGAGGACCTTGTCCAGCTGCTCAGAGACGAGCAGATGGACTGACCCGCCTCGGTGTGCACAAGCAGTTGCCCGCCTTCGTAAGCCAGCAGGTCCAGCGCCTTCTGGATGGCCTCGTGCTGGCTGTCGGCCGGCGCGCACGCCCGCGTACCGCCGGGGGTGATCACCCGCCAACCGTCGTTGTGTTGGCGCACCTGCCATGTACCCATCGCGCTGTCTCCCCTCGCTGGGTGGCCTGTCCGGTTTCCTCGTGTTCTGTGACGCCGGTTGCTCACGAATCGAAGTTTGCGAAGCGGGTTTCTGTCCTGCCGCTGTCACGTCAACGGCGGATACGCCGCTGCGGCGGTGATCGGTGGTCGGGGGCAGCGGAGGCTGTTACCCAACGACGCTGGCTGGGGTACTGGTGGCCGTGACGTCATGTTCAGGTCGCAGGCCCCAGTCGCACAGGGTTTGCCAGCCGCGGTGGGTAAGCCGGACGCGGTGTCCGCGGGCGGCGAAGAGGTGGCTGGTGTCGACTTCGATCAGGTCGGTCTGCCAGAGCTGCATCAGCAGGTCCTGTTGGACGTCGAACATGGCGCCGCCGATGCGTTCGGCCCAGCGGTAGCCGTTGCCTTGGCCGGCTCCCAGGCTGTTGTCGAACTCGACCTTGCCTCGGTAGACATCCAGCAGGCTGGCGTGTCGTTGCTCGCTGTAGGGCACTCGGTGGGTCATCACGACCATCCCAGGGGTTTCGGGCTGGCTCCTGTTGGCTGTGCGGGGGAGCTCTCGCGATCAAGCGGTCAACCGCTCGTCTATGACGATGCGCGGGCAGGCCGCGGGGTGTCGCGGTTACGTGCATAACGCGCACGCTCCAAAACGGCCGTGCAGCACCGACCGGTTGGCGGCCTTCGCCGGCCTGTCTCCGACACCAGGGATTCAGGGTCGGATCAGCGGCACCCTGCGTCGTCGCCAGCGGTACAACCGGCGGCTGCTACGGGCCTGCCATCTGGCTGTCTCGAACAGTGATTTCGCGGCGGACCGCAGAAGCCCACGTCGAGAACATCCTCAGAAAGCTCAGTTCCACCTCGAGAGCTCAGGTGGCGGCATGGCTGGCGCGGGAGCACTCGGGGTGGCCGTGACAGGCGGCCAGCAACCCGCTGGCCCGAACTTTGTGATCGTGATGGCGCTGTGATGAGGCCACGCCAGGATCTGCGGTTGGATCTACGGCGGCGGTTGGGACTCGGTGGGTCCCGACCACGTGTAGACGTACTCGGGGCGTCCCGCGCTTCCGTAGCGCGGCTCTTGATGTACCAGCCGGTGTGAGGTCAGGTAATCGAGGTAGCGGCGCGCGGTGGGCCTGGAGATTCCCATGCCGGACGAGATGTCCGCAGCCGACAGCTGTTGTCCGGTGCGCAGCATGGTCACGATCGCCCCAAGTGTCTCGCCGGCTAGGCCCTTGGGCAGTTCTGCGTCCGCTGGCTCTCGCAGCGCGGAGAGCGCTTGGTCGACGTCCCGTTGTCCAAGGCTGTCCGACGTCGTGTGGGTGCGTCGGCGATATTCCGCGTAAGCCTGGAGTTTCTCGCGGAACGTCGCGAAGGAGAACGGCTTGATGAGATAGTTGACGATCCCGAGCGACACTGCTGAGCGCACCATGGTGATGTCGCGTGCAGAGGTGACCGCTATGACGTCGACCTGATCTCCCCGGGCACGCAGCGTGCGGCACACCTCCAGGCCGTTCATGTCAGGGAGGTAGAAGTCCAGCAAGACGAGATCGATCTTTTGTGTTGCGAGAATTCGCAGCGCTTCACTGCCGAAGTGGGCGACCGCTGCTACCTGGAAGCCCGGAACCCGCTCGGTGGCTAAGCGGTGTGCTTCGGCGAGGGATGTGTCGTCCTCGACTACCAGTGTGCGGATCATGTGCAACGGATGCTTTCGGTGCCGGTGTCTGTCGGCCAGAGTACTCCGACCGAGAGGACTGTCGTGCCAGGTCACGACGCGGCAGGGCAGCTTCTGGAGTCGCCGCAGCGCTCCGATGGCTTCGGTCTTGAGGTCGGCCTTGCCGGTGGTGCTTCTGCGTGCGATGCGGGACGTTGTGACGTTGCCCCAAACCCATTCGTCGGGTTTGCGTTCGGGAGAGCAGCCGGGCAGGAAGACCAGCTTCAGCCTGCCGTGAGTGGAGGCCGCGAACTGTTTCGTGGCTGTGGCCCGATGCGCGGGATGACCATCGACAACCAGGTACACGGGCCATCCAGTTCGTGGAGCAGGCGCCTGCAGCAGTCGATGAACACCTGCGCGTTGGTGTTGCCCTCATGCACGGCGAACCGCAGCACCCCTTTGACCTTGACCGCGGAGGTCATGTTTACCGAGAACCGGGAGCCGGTGGCTTTGACCACGGGTTTTTGCCCCACAGGCACCCAGGTGGCGCCAGCATGATGAAGTTATCGCAACCGCGTTGACCCGATGGCGATGCGCGTTATGCGCGTAATGATGGCTCCGCCTCTTCCCTCGGGCAGCCTTGAGGTAGCCGATGGTCGATACCGACATCCGCACCCGCGATTAGGGGGACGGTAGTCATGATGTTCGAGTCCGCAGCAGCCTCGCCCCCGGCCAGGACCAGCAGCTTCGGCGACCAGTCGCACGGGTTGCCGACTGCGCCGTGCAGTGTCGTGTGGAGCGCTGGCCACGCGTTTGTGCGCGAGGAGCTCGGTGGCCGGACGCACTGGGCCGGCGTGGACGATCGAGGCCGCTCGTGCTTCTTGAGTGATGCGGAACTGCATCGTAGAGGGTGGAGTTACCGGCGCTGATCGGCAATGCCGGTACCGCTACTGCGTTGACACCAAAACCTCCGCACACTGTTCCGCTAGTCCATTCGCAAGCTTCAGGCCCGAGGAATCGAGTCGGAATGCGGTTATTGTTGAAGAAAAGCGGGCGTGCGCTGAAGAGGGGACTATGGCCATCTCGGAGACCTGCCCGTCGACCCAGGACAGCTTTCGTCTTGCGACCCAGTGAGCCAGAATGACCAGAGTTGAAACCCAGGCGCGCCGACAAATGAGTTGTTTTGCGGATTTGCCCTGCGGGATTGTCTCACACATTAGAGCGTGTCTCACGTGGCTGCTTTGAGATAACTGAACGCGAGGGTCTTGGCGGGTTGCGGATTATCGCAACCGCGTTGACCCGATGGCGATGCGCGTTATGCGCGTAAAGGTGGCTCCGCCTCTTCCCCCGGGCAGTCTCGAGGTAGCCGATGGTCGATACCGACATCCGCACCCGCAATTACGGGACGGTAGTCATGATGTTCGAGTCCGCAGCAGCCTCGCTCCCGGGGCCAAGACCACCAGATTCGTGGGTCGCCGCTCCGAGGCAGCTGAGGCCCGGCGCTTGCTGTCCAACTCGCGGCTTCTCACGTTGACCGGAGGCGGCGGCGTGGGCAAGACCTGGCTCGCGTCGCGGCGACAAGATCAATTCCCAACTTTGGGAGAGCTATGCTTTTCCCATGCGTCAGAGCGCTCGCCACGTCCCGCGCTGGCCGCGAATCGTGTCGCAGTCCCTGCGAGCACGTACGGGTTTGCGTGAGTTGAGCGTGGCACGCCAATTGTTCCTTCTCCAATTGGCGGTGATCCTGATTACCGCCGTCGTCGGCTCTGTGTTGGTCTATCGCCATGCTGAACAGACGAGCGAGGATGATGCGTCCCGGAACGTGCTGGCCACAGCATCCCTTGTGGCGCAGTTGCCACAGGTTCGTGAGACGCTCACGCGGCCACCGCAAAACGCAAATGGAGCCCTTCAGCTGATCGCTGACGCCACGCAGCAGGCCAGCCCCGATGTCGACGAACATGTCGTCATCATCGACTCGCAGTACACGAGGCTGACCTCTCCCACCCCCTCGGGCGTCGGCACCCGCTACGAGGGGGACCTGACCGCCGAACTGCAGGGCCAAACGGTGCTGGACCGCTGGGAAGACAATCCGTCTGAGCCTCGCATGCGGGCCCGAGTGCCGGTCTACGGGATCCAGGGGGACATCGTTGGCGTCGCTGAGGTGTCCTCGCACAGTCAGATCGCGCTGGCGTTCAGCCGTCAGCTGCCTGGCCTGCTTGGCGTATTCGGAAGCGCCCTCGCAGCGGTGGGGTTGGGATCGTTCTTCGTCAATCAACGCCTAAAGTCCCAGACCCATGGTCTGGGACCGGAAGAAATCACAGCCATGTATGAACATCACGACGCGGTGCTGCATGCCATGCGTGAGGGGCTCGTGGTCGTGGATCCCGCTGGGCGCATGATCCTGGCCAACGACGAGGCAAGACGGCTGCTACTGCTCGGGTCAGCTTTCCACGGACAACACGTGCGGGATCTGGAGATCCCCGGATCGCTGCGCGAGTTGCTGGAATCGGGGCGGACAGTCACCGACGAAATCCATCTCACCCGCGACCGCACGCTTCTCGTCAATCAGCTGCCCGTTTACCGCAAAGGCAGGTTACTCGGAACCGCCACGACCTTGCGCGACCACACGGAATTGCAGGCGCTCACCGGCGAGCTCGACTCGATCCGTGGATTCGCCGAGGCATTGCGCGCGCAGGCGCACGAATCCGCCAACCGGCTGCACACCGTCGTCATGCTCATCGAACTCGGCAAGGCAGAGGAAGCCGTCACATTGGGGACCGCCGAACTCCAGGCGGCGCAGCAGCTCGCCGACCAGATCGTCGGCGCGGTCCATGAACCCGCGCTGGCCGCATTGCTGCTGGGCAAGCTCGCCGTAGCACACGAAAAGGGCGTCGAACTGTTCATCACGCCGGACACCGTCGTCGACGCTGTCGCAATTGAGACACGGGACCTCGTCACGCTCGTCGGCAACCTCGTGGACAACGCCCTCGACGCTGCCCTCGCCGGACCTGCGCCGCGCCGGGTCGTCTTCACCGCCCGTCAGGACGGCGACGCGCTGGTGATCCGGGTCGCGGACTCGGGGCCCGGTCTCGATCCGGAACACACCCAACAGGCATTTACCCGTGGGTGGTCGACGAAAGCCACGGATCGGCTCCATGGCAGGGGGCTCGGACTCGCTCTGGTCGGCCAAGTCGTCCACCGATACTCCGGCACGATTGACGTCTCGAACGAGGGCGGAGCCGTATTCACCGTCCTCCTGCCCCACGTCGCGGCACCGGACACTACAGCGCCGTCCGAATTTGCGTGACGACCAACTGTCGAGTGCGGGTGGGCTGTTAACGGTTTCCGCAGGCAACTTTCTCCTGTGGACTAGCTGGACCGCCGCGGAGATGGCGGTCGTGGCCGGCACCAGCGTCCGCCTGCAACGAGCACGCGCTGACCTCGAGGCAACAGCAGGATCATCGGTCTCGGAAGTGGCCGCACGGTGGGGATTCTCCAGCGCAATCCGGTTCGCCGCGGCGAACCGACGACGCTACGGCTGCACGCCATCCCAAGCACACCGATGAGAACCGGCCGGCCGAACAGAACTGACGATGGCCAAGTCACGGTCGACGAGCAGGGCAGCAGCGGCGCAGGGGATAGGTCTGGTGTCAACGAACTCGGACGTTCACGAAGGACCTGACAGGGGAGGGGCGGTCTCGCGAGCAGGAGCGGTGCGCTCGTCACACCAAGAGAGGACGGATCCCGTCGAGCAAGGCCCGGCGCTGCCCACGAGAGTCTGCTTCTGAGCATTGGAAGTCGAACGTAAACCGTGATATAGAGCGGAGTTCGACGCGCTCCCGGTCACATTCTCCATTTGATGGATAATCAACATTATCCATCAAATGGAGAAGTAGCCATCGGGCGAGCTGGGGTTCCTCTTCGGGGGATCGATGCACTGCCACCCATGTCGATCAACCAGAACTTCACAACCCGGCGTGAGGTTCACGCATCCGCGGCTCTGCACAACGTGCTGGTCGATTCATCGGCTTGCACGACGCATGCGAGTCAGCTGGTCGCTAGGTCCGGCCGGCGTTGAACTCGGCAGATGATCGCCGGCCAACTCGGAGCCTTTGCGGATCATGATCCGCCGAGTCGACTTCACCCAAACCCGCTGATGAACGTCTCGCCCTACCTACTGCGTTTTGTCACTGTGACGTTAATAGGTCGCGGGAACGGATGCAGGAACAGCATGGACGGTGGGCGACTGGGCAACCCTGATCGACATCCACACGTCAACGGCCCTCCAACGGCCAGCCCGTCATGCCACAGCGTCGTCACGCAGCCAGCGTGTGCAGCCCATGCCGATGAGCGTTCCGCGCGACTCGACGGGCCCGCCGCGTGGAACGCTCATCGGCTCAACCATCAGTGGCACTCCGGACGGCGGCGACACCCGGAGTCCACGTCGGACGCCTCGGGTGCTCAATGCGTCGTAATCAGCGTCCCTGGAGGCCCTTCTCGAGGTGATCTCCGCAGGTCGATACAACGCCGATAATGTACATTATGTTAAGTAGTAATCTGATCGTGCGGCCCGGAGCCCGAAACGCCCCTCCTCTGCTGCTGCTGCGGATGCGGCTCAACGCTTCGCGTGCCGATGGGCGGACTTGCGCGTCGCTTGGCAACTGCCGTACGCGGCAACGGCTTTCAATGTGACGACCAGCCGCGCCGCTCGTGGACCAGAGCATCGAGACTGCGTGTGCCGCAACATGACCCGGAACGTCGTCGGCGGCTGGATCGTTCGAACCCCTCGGCAGTCGAACGATCCAGCCGCCGGTTCCCTGCTCCCCCATGTGCTCAACTGATGATCAGGAGCTCGGCTAGAGCGTCTTGCCCGCCTTCTTCGCGGCCTTGCAGTCCTCGCACGTGACACCGCCGTAGAAGAACGGCTCCCAGATGGTGCTGGCGGCAAACGTCTTGCCGCAGAGCGAGAACCCTCGCCCGTCCCAGGACGACCGCTTGCCCTTGTGCATGACGTGTTCGTGCATGAACTCGGTCATGGAATCTTCCTTTCGAAGTCGAGACGGCTTCTCTCGGTGATTGATCACTGACCGGAAAGGAGGACTCAAGCTAAGCAGGCGTTGTCACGCTAAGCGAGCATTTGAGCCGATCATCGCCCGAATGGCCGCTGTGAATCAGTGGGCGACGATCACTCACTGCACATTCGGTCACGTTTCGTGTCCGCCGCTGTTCGGCTGGCGCAGTCGTGCCTCTCCCCTGCTCTCCAGCTGAGCACAGGATGATCCGGCGCGATCACCGATAGGTTCGGCTGGAAATCGAAGCGACGGAGGAACAACGGGTGCACTTCGCGCACAGCAACGGGTCAGAGATCGCGTTCGACATCGTCGGCGACGGTCCGCCGTTGGTGCTGCATCCGGGGATGTTCCAGGTCGGATCGCACTGGACGAAGGCCGGCTACACCGCTCCCCTGACCACATCCCACACGATGATCACCGTGGATCCGTTGGGCTTGGGCGCCAGCGATGCGCCGCGCGATCCGGAGGCGTACACGCTGCCGCGGCGCGCCGAGTACGTCGTGGCCGTGCTCGATGAGCTGGGTGTGGACACGGCTGCGTACTGGGGTTATTCGCTGGGCGCGTTGACCGGGTATGCCGTGGCCGCGCATGCGCCGGAGCGGCTCACGCGCACGGCGGCCGAGGAACTGGGCTTTTCGTCGTCTGGCTGCGGTACGGCACGAAGGAAGCCACCGGCGTCGAACGACCTGTGCTGAGGCCGGAGACGTACGTCTGGTTTCCGGAGTGGCCCTTTGAGGCCGTTTTCGCAAGTCAGGTGTCGACCGAACGCGCGTGGTGTGTGCTGGGGTGGAGGCTGCTCAGCAGTGCGAGGGCGTGAGCACTGGGTGTGGCGGGTTCGGTGTGGTAGATGATCAGTTGTTGGCCGGGGGCGCTGCGCACGTCGAATGCCTGGTAGGTGAGGGCGAGTGGGCCGACGTCGGGGTGCACGAGGTGTTTGGGTTCGCGGGTCTTGCCGCGCACCTGGTGGGTCTCCCACAAGCTGCGGAAGTGCGCGCTGCCTTCGCTGAGTTCGGCCACCAGGCGCCGCAAACCAGGATCATGTGGGTCGAAGCCCGTGGCGACCCGCAGGTTCGCCACGGTGGCCTGTGCGGTCCAGTCCCAGCGTGCGTAGAACCGTCGTCCCGCGGGGTCGAGGAAGGTCATGCGGGCAAGGTTGTCCACCGCGCGGAATGGTGAGAACAACGCGTCGGCGAGGGTGTTGGTGGCCAGGACGTCCAGGATGCGGTTGAGCACGAAAGCGGGCGTGTGCGGGTAACCGTCCATGAGTTGCCGCAGTTCGGGGCTCACGGCCTGGGGTACCGGGGCGGGAGTGTTGTCTGGTGTGGTGCCGGCCAGTCGGTACAGGTGCTCGCGGGCATCGGGGTCGAGATCCAGCGCGCGGCAGAGGGCGTCGAGCACTTGCGGTGACGGGTGGGTCTCGCGGCCCTGTTCCAGGCGGGTGTAGTAGTCGGCGTTCACCCCGGCGAGCACGGCGACTTCTTCGCGACGCAGTCCGGTCACCTTGCGCCGGCCGGAGTAGAGCACGCCCGCGTCTTCCGGAGATCGCCCCGCGCGACGCGCTCGCAGGAACGCCCCCAGCTCACCACTGGCCATGGCACCAGGGTAGATCGCTGGCCGCCCGGTTGGGTGGGTGTGGCACACCCAGTCACCACACGTCCTGCCATCGCCTGTCACCGTCGCCGACGCTGGGCGGTATGACGAGCGATATCGACGTGGTCGGCATGTGGGGCACCGCGGACGGACATATCCGGCAGGAGCTGCGCGCCGACGGGCGCTACGACGAAGCGCGCGGCGAACGGCGCAGCGCCTACACCGGTCGCTACACAGTGACCGGGAACCACCTCGACTACGTGGACGACACCGGCTTCACCGCGACGGGCGACATCCGCGACGGCGTGCTCTACCACGAGCATCTCGTCCTCTATCCCGAGTCAGCCGCCGATCACCGAGGGCAGGCACGGCGATGAGCGTGCCACCCACCGACGGCGAATTCGTGGGCCCTGAGCTGGAGGGCAAGGTCGCGCTGGTCACCGGCGCCGCCCGCGGGGTCGGCGCGGCCACGGTCGCCTGGCTGCACGCCCGCGGCGCGCGAGTACTGGCCACCGACCTCCGCCCCGAAGTGGACGGTCTCACCACCCGGTTCAACGGCGTGTCCACCCTGGTCGGCGACGTGTCCCGAGAGGACACCGCAGTGCGGTCGGTTGCCACGGCGATCGACCGGTTCGGCAGCGTGGACATCCTGGTCAGCAACGCCGGCCGATCGGTGAACAAGCCGATCACCGAGACCACCGCGTCCGACTGGGACGAGCTGATGTCGATCAACGCGCGCGGCGCGTTCCTGCACGCCCGGGAAGCATTCCGGGCGATGCGCGAACACGGCGGGGGTGTGATCGTCACCGTCGGGTCGTTCGCCTGCACCGTCGGGTTGGTCGAGGCCGCGGCCTACAGCGCGTCCAAGGGAGCGTTGGCGCAGTTGACCAAGGTGCTCGCGCTGGAGGGCGGACCGCACGGCATCCGTGCCAACGTCGTCGCTCCCGGTGTGATCGAGACCGACATGCTCGACAACTTCCGGGCCGACAGCCGGGAGTACCTGCGCTCCTTCGGCGACACCCACCCCTTGGGCCGCGTCGCCCAACCCGAGGAGATCGCCGAGGTGATCGGTTTCCTGGCCTCGCCCCGCTCCAGCTTCATCACCGGCGCGGTCGTCGCCGCCGACGGCGGCTACACCGCCGCCTGACTCCCAGCAGACAAAACGAGAGGACGAGCACCTATGCCTGGACGGCTCATGAGCAAGGTCGCGTTGATCACGGGCGCGACCGGCGGCATCGGACAAGCCACCGCGGAACTGTTCGCCCGTGAAGGAGCCAGCCTGGTCGTCACCGACATCGCCCAGGACACCGCGGACGAGCTCGCCGCGCGTCTGAAAGCCGAGGGCACCGATGTGCTGGCCGTCCGGTTGGATGTCTCCTCGCCGGAGAACTGGAGCGAGGCGATCGAGCTCATACGGCGACGCTTCGGCCGCCTTGACGTCTTGGTCAACATCGCTGGTGTCCTGGACTGGCCCGGCATCGAGGAGACCACAAAGGACGCCTGGGACCAGGTGGTCGCGGTTAACCAGACCGGCACCTGGCTCGGAATGAAGACCGCCATGCCCCTGCTGCGCGCCTCCGGCAACGCCTCCATCATCAACACCTCCTCAGTGCTCGGCCTGGTCGGCAGCGGAGCCGCCGCCGCGTACCAGGCGACCAAGGGAGCAGTGCGGCTGCTGACCAAGACCGCCGCCGTCGAATACGCCACCCGCGGAGTCCGGGTCAACTCGGTGCACCCCGGCGTCATCACCACCCCGATGATCCAAGATGTGCTCGACGAGCAGGGCGATCAACAACCCGATATCGTGCGCACCCCTATGCGCCGCGCAGGTAGCCCCGCTGAGGTCGCTCCTACGATGCTCTTCTTGGCCAGCGACGAATCCTCGTTCGTCACCGGAACCGAGCTCGTCGTCGACGGTGGACTCACCGCACACTGATGACCAGCCCCGGATCCACGCCGATTGCCGTATGTCCGCACATGCCGCGAAGCGACGCGAAGGACACGTCACCGTGCCCAAGGGCCACGTGGAACTAGGCGTGCGGCTGAATACCTTCCTCGAAAATCGCTGACGCGAGTACCGCAAGCAGATCCTGTCGGCCTCCCGGGCCGCCGAACTACGAGCCCTCGGCGTGAGCCTGGACCCCCTGGCCGAACGCCGGAAACGGGCCTGCGAGAGCTGGACCGCTACCTACGTGACCACCCTGACCGGCGTGGGCGGGGTGGCCGGGGTGTTGCCGTTCTCGTCGTGGTGAGCTTCAGGTGAGGTCGAAGCGTTGGGCGTAGTGGTCGCGGAGGGCTTCGGTGCGGTCGGTGGGCCATGGGCAGCGGATGTCGTCGTGGAGGGCGGCGAAGAGCAGTTCCAGGTGGGTGTGCCAGGCCGCGAGCAGGGTTGCCGGGTCGGTCGTGGTGGTGTGGGTGAGGTGCAGGCGGGTGCCGATCGGGTGTTGGTCGCGGAGGTGGAAGCGGACGGTTCCGGTGGGTTGCCAGGCGTATTCGAGGGTGTGGGGTGCTTCGGTGGTGATCACGGGGCCGGCGGTGCCGTAGCCGTGGGTGCTGGGCAGTGGTGGTTCGGATCCTGGGGTCGGGGTGGTGTCGCCGGTGAGCAGGGCCCAGACCTGTGCCGGGGGTTGGACGAGGTCGCGGGTGAAGTGGATTTGCCAGCCGGTGTCGGTGCGGTGCAGTTCGCCTTCGGCGAGGCCGAACTGCTCGATGTAGTTCTCGGCGCGGTGGAACCAGGTCTGCATGTCGAATTCGGCGGTGGTTCCGGACAGGCGGGCGTCGAGGGCGTCGAGGCAGCCGTCCCATCCGGCGGCGTGGCGGGCGGTGGAGGGCAGGTCGCTGTCGGGTGCGCGGAGGGTGTGGCTGAAGACCAGGAGGCAGCCTTCGGGGCGTGGGAGGAGTTCGCAGCGGATGACGTCGTCGTTCCAGCGGAAGGCGAAGACCTTGAGCGGGTCGATTTCGAGGATTTCGCCGTGTTCGGGTTCGGTTCCGTCGAAGGTGAAGCTCATCGGTGCGCCGGGGGTGGCGTGGTCGAAGTCGATGCGTGCTGGGAACCAGTGCGAGAGTTCGGTGGGGTCGGTGATGGCGTGCCAGACCTTGTCCGGTGGGTGGTTCAGGAGGCGTTCGAGGCGCAGGACCGGGTGGTCGCCGTGCATCGTGACGGTGGTGTTCACGGGTGTTCCTCCGGGTGGTCGGGCGTTGGGTCGTTCGTGCCACAGGTGGTGGTCGGGCGCCAGCCGGGGTTGGGTCGTTCGCTGTGAGGTGCGCGGGAGCCCCGGGTTAATTGCCAGAATCAGAATATAACCGATCTGGCATGAAGCTGCCTACTGCGGCTTGTTCGTCGTGCGGTGCGCGGTCCAGGCGATCTCGTCGACTGCGAGCCAGACCCTGCTGGTCATGGTCGCCGGGGTCGTTCCGGTGAAGGCCAGGACGTCTCGGTGCAGGTGTGCTTGGTCGGCGTAGCCGGTGTCGGCGGCGACCCCTGCCGCGTGCTGGCCGGCGGCCAGGCGGTGGACGGCGTGGTCGAAGCGGACCAGCTTCGCGGCGCGTTTGGGCGGCAGGCCGAGTTGGGTGCGGAACCGGGACCACAGGCGTTTGCGGCTCCAACCGAGCTCGTGCGCCAGGTCGTCGATCCGGAGTCGGCCGCGGCTGCTGGTGATCCGGTTCCAGGCCCAGGCCACCTCGCGGTCCACTTCGCGTCCTGCCGCGAGTCGGCGGATGAGCAGGGTGTTGGTCAACGCGAAGCGTTCCTGCCACGAGCGGGCCTGGCTGATCTGCTCCTGGGCTCTGGTGGCGTCGTGCCCCCACAACTTGTCGAGGGGTACGACCACGTCGTCCAATTCCGCCGGGGAGATGCCCAGCACTGCGTGCGCGGTGACCGGGGACAGTCGCACCTGCACGCATTCGACGGCGTGGCCGCGCACGCGGATGGCGTCGTGCATGAATCCGGCGACGAGGTTGCCCTGCTGCTGTCGGCCGCTGTCGGTGTCCACGACGTGCGGGCCGGAGCCGAATTCGAGGGCCAGGGTGATCGAGGGGTGCGGGATCACGTGCACGTCGGCCGGGTCTGGGCCGTGGTGGCGGAAGCCGGCCATGGTGACCCCCGCCCATCGGCTGGGGTGCGCGGGGTGCACGACCTCCCATCTGGCCACGGGCTCATGTTAGGGGGTGGTGCGGGAACATTCGTCCAATACGCCGGGATGTGGTGGCGGTGATCCTGGGGCCATGAGTCGCAGCATCGTCGAGGACGCCTTCCAGGCGCTCGCCAGTTCCGATCCCGACCTGATCTCCGCTGTTCTCGCCGAGGACGCCGAGTGGTTGTCGCCTCCGGGCAATGCCACGGCTGTGGCGTTGGGGGCGCCTGATCACATGGTGGGGCGTGCGGCGATCGTGCAGTTCTTCGCGGTGGACTTCCCGCGCCTGTTCGCGCGCGATCTTTCCGTTGTCTTCGGGGGTTGTGCACGTGGCTGGTGAGCGGGTGGTCGTGGAGGCAGCCGTGGCGGCGACGCTGGCCAACGGCGATCCCTACGACAACGACTACTGCTTCGTCGTCGAGCTGCGCGGTGGTCTGGTTCGGCGGGTTCGGGAGTACACCGACACCGCCCGGGCGCACCGGATGATCTTCGGTGGTGTTGCGCGGTAGAAGGAAGCGCTGCTCGTCCGCTCTGCCCAGTCGCTGACCCGCGTAGTGCGTTGGTCAGGAGTTGGCGCTGTTGGATCGGTCGACGGCCTCATGCGGTGAGCACGGCTTGGGTTTGGGTGGTGTGGCCGATGCGGCGGCCGGTGGTGTCGAGCAGTTCGGTTTGCACGGTGATGGCGGTGCGGCCGACGTGCAGTGGTCGGCTCACCGCGTGCAGGGTGCCTTCGCGCAGGGCGCGGAAGAAGTTGGTCTTGGATTCGGTGGTGGCGGTGCCGGCTCCGTCGGGCAGGTTGAGGTAGGCGCAGATCGCGCCGGTGGCGTCGGCCAGCGTCATGACCGCTCCCCCGTGCAGCACTCCCCCTGCGGTGCAGTGCTGGGGCGCCCAGTCCAGCTCGGTGCGGACTTCCTGCGGGCTGGCGGCGGAGATGCGCACGCCCAGGGACTCGGCGAAGGGCATCAAGGCGATCAGCTGGTGGTGGTCGGTGCTGGTCACGATTCTCCTTCAAGCAGTGCGGTGGCGGCGGTGACGAGTTCGGCGTTGTCGGCGGCGATCTGGCCGTCGGGCAGGGTGAGGGTGTCTTCCAGGCCGATGCGGGTGGCCAGTCCGCGGCGGGCGGCGACGGCCAGCACGGGCCAGGCTCCGGCGGCTTCGCCGTGCAGCAGGATCGGTGCGGGCGCGGGGTGCAGGCGGGCCAGCAGGGTTTCGGCGGTGGTGGCCGCGCCGCGGGCGGTGAGGTCGGTGACCTCGGCGAGGATGCGCAGTACGCGGCGGCGGTGCGGGGAGCGTTGGAACTGCTGGTCGGCGTCGGTGCCGGAGAAGATGCCGGCTTCCACTCCGATGCCGCGTTCGAGCAGGACGGCGGCGACGTCGTCGGCGCCGGGTTCGTGCCAGTTGACCGAGGCGTGGTCGGGCAGGACGGTCCAGGCGCGGATGGACCGGATGCGGGTGGTGGTGTCCGGGGCGGTCCAGGCTCCGGTGGTGATGCCGACCGGGATGCCGGGGGCGGCGGCGCGCACCGCGCGCAGGGCGGCGGCGACCAGGTGCGGGTCGAGGCTGTCGGTGCCGTCGGGTGCTTTGGGGTGCAGGTGGATGTCGGTGGCGCCTGCGGCGACGGCGTCGGCGGCGGCTTTGGCCAGTTCCTCCGGCCGCACGGGCAGGTGGTAGTGCTCGCGTGGTGACCGGGCGCCGTTGAGGCAGACCTGCAGCATGGTCTGATTCTCCCCTGGTCCGGCGGATCCGCGGAAGTTGATGAACCCGTTTCGTGATCATCTGGCGGGCTGGGCTGGGGCGGCGGTTAGCGTGGGTGGGTGTTGAGCAAACGGATCCTGCGGGGCGTGGCGGCCGGTGAGATCACCGAGGCCTACCTGCGCTGGCCCAGCAGGTTGGCCGAACCGGGCAGCCAGTTGAGCACCACCGTCGGGCTGATCGGCATCACCGCGGTGGACCAGGTCGATCCGGCCGGGCTCACCGATGCCGATGCGCGGCGGGCCGGGTTCGGTTCGGCGGCGGGGTTGCGGGCGTCGCTGGACAAGCACGGCCGGGGTGAGGTCTACCGCCTCGCGCTCACCTTCGACGATCCTGCCCCGCGTCCGGTGCAGCCGCCGGTGGCGCTGGACGGGCGTGAGCGGGCGTCGATCGACCGGCAGCTGGCTCGGTTGGACGTGTCGGCTCCGCGGGGCCCGTGGACACGGGAGGTGCTGGAGGTGTTGCGGCAGCGGCCGGGCATCCGTGCGGCGGAGCTGGCTGCTGAGCACAACCGGCCGGTCTCGCGGTGCAAGTCCGATGTGTGGCGGTTGCGGGAGCTCGGTCTGGTCGAGCCGGTGGAGGCCGGGTTCGGGCTTTCCGCGCGGGGGCTCGGTTACCTCGAGGGCTGAGCGTCAGCGGGGGCGGATGATGCCGCGTTGCAGGGCGGTGGTGATGGCTGCGGTGCGGTTGTCGACGCCGAGCTTGTCGTAGATGTGCACCAGGTGGGTCTTGACGGTGGCCTCGCTGATGAACAGCGCTTTGGACAGCGCCCGGTTGGACATGCCCTGCGCCAGCAGCTGCAGGATCTCCACTTCGCGGGGGCTCAGCGCGGGTTGCGGGCGGCGCAGGTGCCCGAGCAAGCGCGCTGCGACGCCGGGGGCCAGTGCGGTTTGGCGTTGGGCGGCCAGTTGCACGGCCTGGCACAGCTCTTCGGGTGGGGCGTCTTTGAGCATGTAGCCGGTGGCTCCGGCTTCGACGGCGGTGAGGATGTCGGCGTCGGAGTCGTAGGTGGTCAGCACCAGCACCGGTGGTCCGCCGTCGGCGGTGATGCGGCGGGTGGCGCTGACCCCGTCCATGCCGGTGGGCATCTGCAGGTCCATCAGGACGATGTCGACCTCGGTGGTGGCCAGGGCGTCGAGGGCGGCTTGCCCGTCGGCGGCTTCGGCGACCACGGTCATGTCCGGACGGTCGTCGAACATGGCGCGCAGGCCGCGCCGCACCACGGGGTGGTCGTCGACGAGCAGGATGCGCAGCGGATCGGCCATCACCGGATCTCCTCGGGGGTCAGGGGCAGCCGGATCGCCACCGCTGTGCCGTCACCGGGTGCGGATTCCACGGCCATCGACCCGCCCAGCGCGGTGACGCGTTCGCGCAGGCCGGTCAGCCCGTAGCCGCTGCCGTCGGTGGCCGTGCGCGCCGTGGTGGGGTCGAAGCCGGTGCCGTCGTCGTAGATGTCGAGGGTGACCTCGGTGTCGAGGTAGCCGAGGGTCACCACTGCGGTGGCGGCGTGGGCGTGGCGGGCGACGTTGGACAGGCTGGCTTGGGCGGCGCGCAGCAGTGCCACTTCGTAGCTGGAGGGCAGCGCGACTGGTGCGCCGTTGGTGTGCAGGTGGCAGTCGATCCCGGTTTCGCGGGCGGTGTTGGTGCACAGCCGGTCCAGCGCTTGGGGCAGACCGGCGTCGCTGAGCGAGGGCGGGCGCAGGTCTTGGACGAACCGGCGGGCTTCGTCGAGGTTGTCGGCGGCGGTGCGGTGGGCTTCGGTGATGCGGGCGCGGGCTTTGCCGGCCTCGGGTGGCAGGGCGGTTTCGGCGGCGCGCAGCAGCAGGACGATGCTGGACAGGCCTTGGGCGAGCGTGTCGTGGATTTCGCGTGCCAGTCGTTCGCGTTCGGCGGCCACTCCTGCTTGGTGCTGGGTGGTGGCCAGCTCGGCGCGGGTGCGGGTGAGGTCGTCGATGAGGTCCTGGCGGCGTTGGCTCTCGGCGTAGATGGCCGCGTATCCCCAGGTGATGATCACGGCCACGCCGGATCCGATGATCGGGCCGAGCACCATGCCGAGGCTCCACGTGCCGCTGCGCCAGCCTTGGGCGGCCACGACGAGACCGGTCACGACGACCACCGCGACCAGTGCGTGCCGTCCGCGCAGCAGGTGCAGGTGCAGGAAGAACAGCGGGAACGCCAGCCAGGAGAAGTCCGGGCTGATGATCAGCAGTCCGGCCCAGACGGCGGTGACCACCGCCAGCCAGGTCATCGCCAGCCACCGGCGGTGCAGCGCTGGGCGCAGCAGTGCACCTGCGCCGTAGACGATCGTCAGCAGTGCGGCTCCGCCTGCGGCCAGCCAGCCGATCGGCCCGGTGGGGTGGGTCAGCCAGGCCCGGGTGGTGGCGATGACCAGCAGCAGCAGGAAGCCGGCGTGGAAGGCCAGGCGCACCAGCCGCAGGACCGCGGCCAGGCCTGGGCCGGGCGAGGAGGGCGTGTCGGGCACCGCTGAAACACTAGTTGCTGTCCCCGGCTGCTCCTGCACTGCGCTCACCAGGACCTTTCTAGTCATCGTGGGTGCGGCCCGGCATCGTTCGTTCGGTTGAGTTCGGGGTGCACCCGGTGGTGGCCGGTGAATCAATCCGAGCTGCGATGTCAGCAGCGGCTGCGGTGGCGAGGCTGGAAGCCGCAATCGACCACGACCGGAAAGCAGAACATCCGTGTTCCTCGCCATCCGCGACATCCGCTTCGCCAAGGGGCGGTTCGCACTCATGGGCTCGGTGGTCGGGCTGATCACGTTGCTGATCGTGCTGCTGTCGGGGCTGACTGCGGGCCTGGCCCACCAGTCGACCTCGGCGATCACGCAGCTGCCCGCCACCCGCATCGCCTTCGGCGCCGCCACCGGGCAGGCGCCGGAGAAGTCCTTCGCCGACTCCACCATCACCCAGGACCAGCTGGACTCCTACCGCGGCGCGCCCGGCGTGCGGTGGGCCGAGCCGTTGGGCATCACCCAAACCCGTCTGGACACCCCCACCGGGGGTGCCGCGGCCACCGTCTTCGGGGTGCGCCCCGGGGCGGGCCTGTCCCCCGCCGAGGTGGCGCCGGGCTCGGTGGTGATCAGCCGCGAGCTCGCCGACGAGCACGGTCTGGCCGTGGGCCAGCACGTGCAGGCAGGTACCGAGCAGTTGCTCGTCAGCGGGATCGTGGAGGACGCCTACTACAGCCACACGCCGGTGGCGTGGACGACGTTGGAGACCTGGTCGCAGCTGCGGCCGCCCCGCGCGGATGCCGCGGTGGCCACCGTCATCGCCGCTGATGTCGCCGATCCCGCGGCTGCCGATGCCGCGGCCGGGACGGTCTCGGAGACGGTGGCCGGCAGCTTGTCGGGCATCGGGTCCTACTCCTCGGAGAACGGGTCGCTGCTGATGATGCAGGGCCTGCTGTACGCGATCTCGGCGCTGGTCATCGGCGCGTTCATGACGGTGTGGACCATCCAGCGCAGCGGCGACATCGCCGTGCTCAAGGCGCTGGGCGGTGCCACCGGATACCTGTTGCGCGATGCGCTGGCCCAGTCGGTGATCGTGCTGCTGCTCGGCGCTGGGCTCGGAGGCGCGGTGGGCGTGGGCTTGGGTGCCGCCGCTGCGCAGGTCGTGCCGTTCCAACTCACCGCTGCCACGACCGTGCTGCCCGTGGCGTTGATGATCGTGCTGGGCATGATCGGTGCCGCCCTGGCGGTGCGGCGCATCACCTCCGTCGACCCGCTGACCGCGCTGGGAGCTGCCCGATGAGTCTCGTGCTGACCGATCTGCGTGTGACCTACCCCGACGGGGATCGGGTGCTCACCGCCGTGGACGAGGTGAACCTGCAGGTCGATGCCGGGCAGCTGGTGGCCGTCGTGGGCCCGTCGGGCTCGGGCAAGTCCAGCCTGCTGGCGGTGGCCGCCACCCTGCTGCGCCCGGACTCCGGTCGGGTGGTCATCGGCGGCGTCGACACCGGTGGGCTGTCGGCGGCCGGGCGTGCCCGGCTGCGGTTGGCGGAGGTCGGCATCGTCTTCCAGCAGCCCAACCTGCTGGCCTCGCTGACCGCGGTCGAGCAGATCCTGGCGGCCCACCACATGCGCGGCCGGTCGGTGCGCCAGCAGCGGCGTGCCGCTGCTGAACTGCTGGCCGCGGTGGGCCTGGACGGCAAGCAGCACCGCCGCCCGCACCAGCTCTCCGGTGGGGAGCGCCAGCGGGTCAACATCGCCCGCGCGCTCAGCGGCCGGCCCTCGGTGCTGCTGGTCGACGAACCCACCGCCGCGCTCGACCACGACCGCGGCCGCCAGATCGTCGAACTGCTCGCCGAGATCACCCGCCAGCACCAGGTCGCCACCGTCATGGTCACCCACGACACCGAGCACCTCGAGCACGCCGACGAGGTCGTGGAGATGCGCGACGGGCGGTTGAGCGCGCTGAGCAGCCACCGCTGAGCAGCGTGGTGCCGCCAGGACGACCTGGTGGCACCACGCCGTGCGGTCAGTAGCAGGTGCCCATCGCCTCCCGCACTTCCGCGAGGGTCTGCTCGGCCAGGGCGTTGGCCATGGCGTTGCCTCGGCGCAGGATCTCGCGCAGGTAGGTGCGGTCGGTCGCGAACTGCGCGCGGCGGGCGCGCAGTGGAGCCAGGTGCTCGTTGACCGACTCGGTGACCACCTTCTTCAGCAGCGCCGCACCACCCGAACCGATCTCCTTGGCCAGTTCCTGCGGATCTCGTCCGCTGCACAACCCCGCCAGCAGCAGCAAGCTCGACACCTCGGGGCGGGCCTGCGGGTCGTAGGTGATGTGGCGCTGCGAATCGGTCTTCGCGCCGCGCAGCAGCCGGGCGGTCTCATCAGCAGTGGAGGACAGCAGGATCGCGTTGCCGCGGCTCTTGCTCATCTTGGTCCCGTCCGTGCCCAGCAGCAGCGGCGCCGCCGACAGCAGCGCCTCGGGCTGCGGGAACAACGGGCGGTAGCGGTCGTTGAAGCGGCGCGCGATGGTGCGCGTGAGCTCCAGGTGCGGCAGCTGGTCCTGGCCCACCGGCACCAGGTTGGCCTTGCAGAACAGGATGTCGGCGGCTTGGTGGGCGGGGTAGGTGAACATCAGTCCGCTGACCGCGGCCTGCCGCGAATGCGCGATCTCGTCCTTGACCGTCGGGTTGCGGCTGAGCTCGGAGACCGACACCAGGCTCAGGAACGGCAGCAGCAGCTGGTTGAGCGCTGCTACCGCGCTGTGGGTGAAGATCGTGGCCCGCTGCGGATCGATGCCGGCCGCCAGGTAGTCCAGCACCAGGTCCTCGACCCGCTGCTGCAGGTGTTCGGCGATGTCGCGGTCGGTGAGCACCTGGTAGTCGGCGATGATCACCATCAGCTCCACGCCCTGGTCCTGCAGCCGGACCCGGTTGTGCAGGGTGCCGAAGTAGTGGCCCAGGTGCAGCAGGCCGGTGGGGCGGTCGCCGGTGAGCACCCGGAACTGCTGGGGCTGGCGCTGGATGAGCTCCTCCAGCTCGGCGCTGCGCCGCGCGGCCGGGGCCGTTTCGATCAGGCTGGTCATGGTTCTCCCGAATTCCCCTCGGCGGGCTTCGGCCGAAAGCCCCGCTGGGATCGTGGGAGAGGCACGAAAAAGGGCCGTTCAACCGAACGGCCCGGAAATTTGATGTCGTGCACCACTGGTGGCCGCTCCTAACCGGAGCGCCACCAAGCCTGGCACGAACTGCGAATCACGCCCGCCACTGTACACCGCACGTCGTGCGGTCAGGCCAGGGCGAAGGTCATCGACGTCTGGGTGGTGGTGAAGCCGAGCTGCTCGTAGCGGTGCTGGGCGGTGTTGTCGATCGTGACGGCCAGTCCCACCTCCGGCCAGCCCTGGGCCGCGGTCAGCGCCAGCGCGCGGCGCAGCAGGATGCCGCCCAACCCGGCGTAGGCGGCTCCGGGGCGGCGGAACACGTCTCCGATCCAGGCCGTGCCGTTGAAGTCGTTGAGCACTAACCCCGCTACGACCTCGTCGTCGCCGTCGACGACCAGCGCGCTGGCCTCCAGCACCGGACCCAGCACCCGGCCGCTCAGCAGGGGCTGGATCATTTCGGTCAGCAGCTTCTGATCGCTGCCGTCGATCCAGTCGGGATGCCCCGGCGGGTAGGCCTCGCGCCACGCCGGCAGCACCGTGCTGGCCGGACGGTCGCACGGCACCACCCGCAGCGGCGCCTGCGGTGCCTGCTCGGCCCACTGCGGCGGTGGTGGGTCGCCGCGCAGGTCGCGGTGCATTGTCGCCGCGTGGCGCACCATGCGCGCACCGGCCCGCACAAGCTGCTTGCCGAGCTGTTCGGAGACCCCGACCCGCCAGCCGGGCAGCTCCGCCGAGAGCACCTCGAGCACCGCCGGGCCGCTGGCTTCCAGCACCCGCGCCAGCCGAGGCACACCGACCACCGGCGCGTAGGACACCGTCGTGGTGTCCTGACGCAACACCACAACACCGTCCGCAGCACCGTCTTCGCGCAGCACCCGCCAATGTCTACACCGCGATCCCCGCCCCGGGCAATGCAATTCCCGCGCCCACCCAACGACGTTGACGCCCACGACCACGGCACTAAGATCAACAACACCCCGGGTCCGGGGCTGTCCGCGACCCGCTCGCGTCGAAGAGCACCCACCGCGGGTGCCGGGCCATTCCGATCACCAACTCCAGAGAGGGCCTCGTGCCGATAGACCCCCGCCTGCGCGACCGCGTCGCCGTGATCACCGGCGCCAACAGCCCGCTGGGCATCGGCGCGGCCATCGCCCGCGCGCTGGCCCGCCAGGGCAGCAAAGTCGTGCTCGCCTCGCTGCCCGAAACACCCCCGAGCACAGCGGTCACCGGCGCGGACGCCACCTACGGCAACGCCAAGGCCACCGACACCGACCACGTGCGCGACGCGCTGCGCGCCGACGGAGCCGACGCCGAATCCCTGGCCATCGACCTCGCTGACCCCGCCGCCGCGCCCACGATCTTCGACCACGCCGAAACCGCGTTCGGGCCGGTGGAAATCCTCATCAACAACGCCGCGCACTGCGTGCCCGACACCTTCCAGCCCGAGCCGGTGCGCGGACTGGTCACCGTCGACGCCGCCGGGCTCGACGCCCACCACGCGGTCAACACCCGCGCACCCGCGCTGCTGATGGCCGAGTTCCACCGCCGCCACCTGCGCCGCAAAGCCCGCTGGGGACGGATCATCAACATCTCCACCGACGCGGCCTCCGGTGCCGCCGACGAGATCTCCTACTGGGCCACCAAGAACGCGCTGGAATCGCTGAGCCGCTCGGCCGCCGTCGAACTCGGCCCCGCCGGCACCACCGTCAACATCATCTCGCCCGGCCCGGTGCAAACCGGCTGGCTCAACGACGACCTCGCCGACCGCGTCGCCGAGCTCAGCCCCCTGGGCCGCATCGGCCGCCCCGACGACATCGCCGACCTGGCGGTCTTCCTCGCCTCCCACCAAGCCCGCTGGATCACCGGCCAAACCATCTACGCCGGCGGCGGAAAACGCATGCTGTAAACCGGAATCCGCCGTTGCCGGCACCCGAAGTCGCTAGTGTGCTGATCATGATGCGACTGGCCGATGTCGGTGACTACCGCAAGTTCTGGACCGCATCGACCACCTCGATCTTCGGCACCTACATCACCAGCCTCGCCCTGCAGGTCCTGGCCGCGGTCACCCTGCACGCCACCGCCACCGAACTCGGACTGCTCAACGCCGCACGCTGGCTGCCCTACCTGCTGCTGGGGCTGTTCGTCGGCGTCCTGGTCGACCGCTACCGCAGCAAACCCATGCTGGTCGGCGCCGACCTCGCCCGCGCGGCCCTGCTGTGCGCGATCCCGCTCCTGCACGCCACCGGACTGCTCACCCTGCCGGTGCTCATCGCCTTCGCCGCCCTGCTCGGCGTGCTCTCGCTGTTCTTCGACGCCGCCGACCAGGCCTTCCTGCCCCGCCTGGTGCCGGTGGAGATGCTGACCTCGGCCAACGCGCGGCTGGAGCAGTCCCACGCCGTCGCCCAAACCACCGGGCCGCTGCTGGCCGCCGCGCTGGTCAAAGCGATCGGCGCACCGCTGGCCATCCTCGTCGACGCGCTGTCCTACCTGATCTCCGGTGTCCTGCTGGCCCGCATCCGCACCCGAGAGCACGCCGCACCCCTCGCAACCCGGCGCAGCGTGCTCACCGAACTGCGCGAAGGCACCGCCTGGGTCTACCGGCACCGGATGCTGGCGCCCCAAGCGCTGGCCGGGCACCTGTGGTGGCTCGCCCACAGCATGCTCAGCACCATCCTCGTCGTCTACGTGCTGCGCGCCCCCGACGACGGACTGGGCCTCGACGAGGTCCAGCTCGGCATCACCTACGCCTGCGCCGGAGCCGGGGCGGTGCTGGGCGGAGCGCTGGCCAACCGCAGCGGCCAGCGGTTCGGCGCGGGACGCACCGTGGTCACCACCCGCCTGCTCATGCCGCTGCCGTGGCTGCTGATCCCCCTCACCGGCCCCAGCCCGCTGGCGATCGTGGTCCTGGGAACCTCGCAACTGCTGTTCTGGGTGCTCATGGGCCTGGAAGGACCCAACGAGATGGCCTACCGGCAAGCCATCACACCCGAACGGCTGCAGGGCCGGGTGAACACCACCATCCGCTCGCTCAACCGCGGCGCGATCGTCGTCGGAGCCCCCATCGGCGGGCTCATCGCCGATGCCGCCGGCTACCGCGTCTCGCTGTGGGTCGGCATCGCCGGCCTGATCGCCTCGGCCGCAGTCCTGGCCGCCTCCCCGGTCCGCCACGCCACCATCCCCACCTCGGCGACGCTCGACGCGCAAGCCCCGACGTGAGCCGCCAGGCCCGCTACCGTGGCCTGGTGAACAGCCAGCCAGTACCCGGCGGAGTGGTGCACGAACTGCCCACCGACCTGCGCGAAGCGTTGACCGGCAACGCCACCGCGCTCGAAGCGTGGAACGACATCACGCCCTTGGCCCGCAACGAGTTCATCTGCTGGGTCGAGGACGCCAAGCAGGACAAGACCCGCCAGCGCCGCATCCGCCGGACGCAGGAGGAGCTGGAAGAAGGACAGCGCCGCCCCTGCTGCTGGCCGGGGTGCAAGCACCGCGAGCGCACCGGCAGCTAGCAGACCCGACACCGCTCTGACCTGCGCAAACCGGCCCGGCAAGGTGCTCGACATGGCGGACTCAGGCCGGGCGGGCGCGGGAGGTCAGCAGCTGCACCGCCAACCCCGCCAGCACCGTGCCCATGAAGTAGCGCTGCACCCGCAACCAGCCCGGCCGCCGCGACAACAACGACGACACCGACCCCGCGGTCACCACGATCAGCGCGTTCACCGACACCGCCACCACGATCTGCACCACGCTCAACACCAGGCTCTGCACCGCCACCGCACCCTGCGCCGGATCGACGAACTGCGGCAACAACGACACGTAGAGCACCGCGATCTTCGGGTTGAGCAGGTTGGTCACCAACCCCATCGCGAACAACCGCCCCGGCCCGTGCTCGGGCACCTCCGCCGGGGCGAACACCGACACCCCACCCGGGCGCACCGCCTGCCAGGCCAACCACAGCAAGTACGCCGCACCGGCGACCTGCACGGCCGTGTAGAGCGAGGGCACCAGCGTGAACACCGCAGCGATGCCCGCCGAAGCCGCCGCGGCGTAGACCAGGAACCCCGCGGCGACACCGGCCAGCGACACCAGACCGGCACGGCGGCCCTGCGTCAACGACCGCGACACCAGGTAGAACATGTTCGGCCCCGGGGTGAGCACCAGCCCCAACGCCACCACCGCGATCCCGGCCACCGCACCAACACCGACCACCACGCACCTCCACACGTCGTGCAGGAGACGCTAAGCGGCGCCATCACCAGCGCGAACGGCCAATTCCGCAGAGCTGGCCTTCGGTTCATCCGTAGGTCGGGTACTGCGGCCAGCCCTCGGGACTGTCCTCCCAGTCCTGCTGACGCCCGTAGGCGGTGCGGTCCATGAACTGCGCCACCGGCAGCACCGCCTCGACGCCGCGGGCCGTGGTCATGTAGGTCAGGTAGGGCTTGCCGTCCTTGAGCAAGTAGTAGGAGTAGCCGGGCCGCAGCACTTCCTCACCCCGCTCGTTCTGCTGCGTCCAACCCCAGTCGTAGTGGTAGGTCGTCCCCGACGACGAGACCCAGAGGTGCTCCCAGCCGCGCTTGGCGCGCCAGGCCTCGAGCTTGTCGATCGGAGCCTGCGAGATCAGCGCGAACGCCATCGCCTCATCGGACATGCGCCGCATGTCGGCGGGCAGGTTGTCCACCGCCCACGAGCAGCTCGGACACCCCTCGTCCCAGTCGGGACCGAACATCACGTTCTGCACCACCAGCAGGTACGCGTCACCGAACAGCTCGGTCAGCCGCACCGGCCCGTCCGGGCCGGTGAACGCGTAGTCGTCCACCTCGACCATCGGAAGACGCCGGCGACTCGCCGCGACCCGGTCGTTGTGCCGCGTGACTTCCTTCTCCGCCGCCACCTGCTCGGCCAGTGCGTCGTCGAACCGCTCGCGGTCGACGATCTCCGGAGCGGCGAGCGGTTGGTCCTGCTTGGTCACGGTGGTGCCTCCCATCGGTGATCTGCCGGGCAGTGCGCGAAGCCCACCAACTCAGACCGCGCCACCGGCGCGAACTCATCGCCGCGTTCCGGAAATCCGCCGGACGGTGTCCCAGGATTTCCCATCCGACGAGCGAAAACGGAGGTAAGAGCGGCGAGGACGTCCCGGCCTGAACACGGGATGGGCAGTGCCTTGTGGCCGTGCCGCACGCGCAGGACGGTCATCAAGGGACTCGCGCAGCACCAGCGGCGAACGAGCGCGAGTTCGACGGGGATGCCGCATGAGATGTTCGAACACTTGGGGGATTCGATGACGAACGCGTCCGACCGGTGGGTGCTGGCCTTCGACGGCTCCTGCCGGGTCTGCCGGAACATGTCCCGCGCCGTGGCCGACGCCAGCGGCGACAAGCTCGAAGTCCTCCCGCTGGCACATCCGGACGTGCGGGCGTGGCGCGAACAGGCACTCGGCGCGGACCCGGTGTGGGCGCCCACGCTGATCCACCTGCGCTCCGGCCACGCCCGCGCCTGGGCCGGGATCCCGCTGGGACTCGCCCTGGTCCGGCACCTGGGCCCCCGCTCCACGCTGGCCGTGCTCACCGCGCTAGGCCGGACGCGCCACACCACGCACCGCAAACGCCTCGGCGCCCTGCCGCTGCTCGCCGGACTCGCCGTCGCGGCCAGCCTGACCAGGATCGGCCCGTCCGGAGGCAACGGCGACGACCCCGATGCTTGGGTGGCGGCCAACAAGGACCAGCTCCCGCAGACCTACGCCGCCTTCGCCGAGCACCCGATGTCCTACCGCAAGGCGATCTTCAACGCCTCGCCGGCGGCCACCAAGAGCCGCCTGTGGGTCGACCACCTCCAGCAGTACCGCACGGCGCACCCCGACCTGTCCAAGGACCAGGTGCGAGTGCTGCAGCACGCCGCGGACGTCCTCGGCGACGAATCGCTGTACGCCCAGCCCGCTCCGCCCGAGCTGGACCGGACGATGGAAGACCTGCGCCACGAGGTCAACGCCGCCTTCGGCGGGCAAGCCCAGTCCCTGATCGCCACCCTCGGCCCACCCGACGCCGGCATCGGCATCGCCAAGACCGAATGCCAGTGCAGCACCAAGAGCGACTACTGCTGGATGGGCTGCGTGCCCACCAAGGACTGCAAGCGGGTGGGCGGCTGCGGGGCCGGCTGGCTCTACACCTGCAACGGGTGGTGCGAAGGCCCCTGATCCGGCTGCTCCCGCACCACCGCAGCCCGATGGCCGACGGGATCTCCCCGACCCGCCGGCCATCGGGCACAGCCCGGTCGATCACCCCGCGAAGCACGCCCCGACCAGCGACTTCACCCGCACGACCCCGGACGTGGTACCGCGGCAGCACCGCCACCCCTGGTGTGGTGATCACCGGCGGGCTGAATCGGTCCTGCGGCTCGTCCACTGTGATCCGTGGCGGGCCCACCGCAGCGCTCCGCCGCTGGCGATAGCATCCGAGCTAGGCAATCACCCGGCGAGCAGGAGAACGAAACCTCATGACCAAAGCTCCCGTCACCGTGACCGTCACCGGTGCGGCCGGTCAGATCGGCTACGCGTTGCTGTTCCGGATCGCTTCCGGTCAGCTCATCGGGCCCGACACCCCGATCAAGCTCCGCTTGCTGGAGATCCCGCAGGCGGTCAAGGCGGCCGAGGGCACCGCGATGGAGCTCAACGACTGCGCCTTCCCGCTGCTGGAGAGCATCGACATCACCGACGACGCGCGCACCGCCTTCGACGGCACCAACGTCGCGCTGCTGGTCGGTGCCCGCCCCCGCGGCAAGGGCATGGAGCGCGGTGACCTGTTGGAGGCCAACGGCGGCATCTTCAAGCCGCAGGGCGAGGCCATCAACGCCGGTGCCGCTGAGGACGTGCGCGTGCTGGTGGTCGGCAACCCGGCCAACACCAACGCGCTGATCGCCCAGGCCCACGCGCCGGACGTGCCTGCCGAGCGGTTCACCGCCATGACCCGCCTGGACCACAACCGGGCGCAGACCCAGCTGGCGCAGAAGCTGGGCGTGTCGGTCTCCGACATCAAGAAGCTGACGATCTGGGGCAACCACTCCGCCACCCAGTACCCGGACCTGTTCCACGCCGAGGTCGGCGGCAAGATCGCTGCCGAGCAGGTCGAGCAGTCCTGGCTGGCCGACGAGTTCATCCCCACCGTCGCCAAGCGCGGCGCGGCCATCATCGAGGCCCGCGGCGCTTCCTCGGCGGCCTCGGCGGCCAACGCCGCGATCGACCACGTGCACACCTGGGTCAACGGCACCCCCGAGGGTGACTGGACCTCCGCCGCGGTCGTCTCCGACGGCTCCTACGGCGTGCCGGAGGGCCTGATCTCCTCGTTCCCGGTCACCGCCCGGGACGGCAAGTTCGAGATCGTGCAGGGCCTGGAGATCGACGAGTTCTCCCGCGCCCGCATCGACGCCTCGGTCAACGAGCTCGTCGAGGAGCGCGACACGGTTCGCAAGCTCGGCCTGATCTGAGCCCACCCTGTGGGGGCGGCCCGCCCCGGCGGGGGGGGCGCCCCACCGCCGTGCACCCGCCGACCGCGCACGGCAGCGCCGGGCAAAAACGCGGGGGGTGGGAGAAGTAGGTG
>NZ_JBEOVY010000039.1:0-32715 GCF_040295745.1 Saccharopolyspora sp. NPDC002686 | reverse complement strand
ATTGAAACTGCGGATCTCACCCACGGCGGATCGCAGTTTCAATTGAAACTGCGGTCCTGGTGCTGGCTGCGGGGCGTCTCGGGGGCTGGCCGGGGTCGATGCGGCTGTGGCCTTGGTTACCTGGGACAATGGCCTCAGCTCACCGGTTCATGCTAGGAGGTCGCGGCGACGTGTCCGGTTCCGCAAGCAACAGCGCCCAGGGGCCTGTTCTCGTTGTCGACTACGGCGCCCAGTACGCGCAGCTGATCGCGCGTCGGGTTCGCGAGGCGCAGGTCTACTCCGAGGTCGTTCCGCACGACATCTCCGTCGAGGAGATCAAGCACCGCAACCCCGCCGCCGTCGTGCTCTCCGGCGGCCCGTCCAGCGTCTACGCGGACGGCGCTCCCCAGGTCGACCCGGCGCTGTTCAGCGCGGGTGTCCCGGTCTTCGGCATCTGCTACGGCTTCCAGGCGATGATCTCGGCCCTCGGCGGCGCGGTGGAGCACACCGGCACCCGCGAGTACGGCCGGACCGAGCTGGAGATCAGCGGCGACGGCGGCACGCTGCACGCCGAGATGCCCGGCCACCACCCGGTGTGGATGAGCCACGGCGACTCGGTGAGCAAGGCGCCCGAGGGCTTCGACGTCACCGCCTCCACCAAGGACACCCCGGTCGCGGCGTTCGAGAGCGTCGAGCGGCAGCTGGCCGGCGTCCAGTACCACCCCGAGGTGGTGCACTCGCCGCACGGCCAGGAGGTGCTGCGGCGCTTCCTGCACGACATCGCCAAGGTCCGCCCGCAGTGGACCACCTCCTCCATCGTCGACGACACGGTCGCGGCGATCCGGGAGCAGATCGGCGACCGGCGCGCGATCTGCGCGCTGTCCGGCGGGGTGGACTCCGCGGTGGCCGCCGCGCTGGTGCAGCGCGCCATCGGCGACCAGCTGACCTGCGTGTTCGTCGACCACGGCCTGCTGCGCGCCGGTGAGCGCGCGCAGGTGGAGCGCGACTTCGTCGCGGCGACCGGCGTCCGGCTGGTCACCATCGACGCGGTGGACCGGTTCCTCGGCGAGCTGGCCGGCGTGACCGACCCGGAGGAGAAGCGCAAGATCATCGGCCGGGAGTTCATCCGCGTCTTCGAGCAGGCCGCCCGCGACCTGCAGGCGGAGGCCGGCGAGGCCGGTGAGCAGATCGACTTCCTGGTGCAGGGCACCCTCTACCCGGACGTGGTCGAGTCCGGCGGCGGTTCCGGCGCGGCGAACATCAAGAGCCACCACAACGTCGGCGGTCTGCCCGACGACCTGCAGTTCGAGCTGGTCGAGCCGCTGCGCGCGCTGTTCAAGGACGAGGTGCGCCGGGTCGGCCTGGAGCTGGGCCTGCCGGAGACCATCGTGCACCGGCAGCCGTTCCCCGGCCCGGGCCTGGGCATCCGGATCATCGGCGAGGTCACCGCGGACCGGTTGGAGACGCTGCGCGCGGCGGACGCGATCGCCCGCGAGGAGCTGACCGCGGCCGGTCTGGACCGCGACATCTGGCAGTGCCCGGTGGTGCTGCTGGCCGACGTCCGCTCGGTCGGCGTGCAGGGCGACGGCCGGACCTACGGCCACCCGGTGGTCCTGCGCCCGGTGTCCAGCGAGGACGCGATGACCGCGGACTGGACCCGCCTGCCCTACGACGTGCTGGAGCGGATCTCCACCCGGATCACCAACGAGGTCTCCGAGGTCAACCGGGTAACGCTGGACGTGACGTCCAAGCCCCCGGGCACCATCGAGTGGGAGTGATCCCCGCACTTCGAAGGGCGTCTTCCGCTTCGGCGGGAGGCGCCCTTCGCGCATCGGCTCGTCACTGCTCGACGCGGACCCAGTCGACCAGGTAGCGGACCTCGCCGGCGGCAATCCTGTCCACTGTGGACTGCGGAAGGCCGAAGTAGGGCTCCGTCACGCCGTTGACGCCGTTCGGGTAGGTGCCGCCGAGGGCGAAGTTCAGGATCAGGAACTGCGGGTCGTCGTACGCCCACGTCCAGCCGTTGCCCTGGATCTCGTCCTTGGTGACCCGGTAGGTCTCGGTGTCGTCGACGAAGAAGGCCAGCCCGTCGGGCGTCCAGTCCACCCGGTAGACGTGCCAGTCGGCGGGGTCCGCGCCTTCGAAGTTCTGCCGCTTCGTGAACGGGGTGTCGCCGTGGTACTCGGGGCCGTGCAGCGCCGAGCTCGTCCACGGTTCGCCGACGTGCTCCATCACGTCGATCTCGCCGCAGTCCGGCCACGGCTCGCCGTCGTCGATGTTCGCGCCCAGCGACCACCACGCGGGCCACAGCCCGCTGCCGGTGGCGTTCTCCGGGAGCTTGAGCCGGGCCGCGTAGCTGCCGTAGGTGAACTCGACCTTGTCCTGCGTCTTGACCCGGCCGGAGACGAAGTCGTAGGTCTGCCCGTCCGGGGCCTGCGTGCCGGGCGCGTACCGGGGGTGCAGCGCGAGCGCGCCGTTCTCCGCCCCGGTGGCCGGGTCGTGCTCGACGTAGATGGTCTCGGGCGAGTCGACGTAGGCCTGCTGCTCCTGGTTGACCGTGCCGAAGTTCTCGCCGGTGACCTCGACCGCCCACTTGGCGCGGTCCAGTTCGGCACCGGAGAAGTCGTCGAAGAACACCTCGGCGCGGGGCTCGGCACCGGCCGGTACCGCGGTCACCACCGCGAGCGCGGCGGCCGTCGCGAGCAAGGCGTTCCGGACCATGAGCGCTCCTTCGGGGAGAACCGCGTCTTGAGCGATCGAGTATCGCGGTGCGGTTCGGCCGGTTGGGGCGATTGGCGAGTTCTGGACGGAGATCCACCTCTCGGATCAGCCGGAATCCGGGCTGCCCCGCGCGGCGGGGAACTAGGGTCTGCCGCGAGTGTCGGGAGGGCGAGATGGTCATCTTCGGGGTTCTGCTGGTGGTCGCCGCCGGCGTCGGGTTCTACTTCATGCGCCGCACCCGCGATCAGCTGCACGCGATGATCGGCGCGGAGACGCTGCCGGTGGACGAGCTGGAACGGCTGCGCCGGATCTCCGACGAGCTCGGCGCTCGCGGCGGGTTCCGCAAGCAGTGCGAGGTGATCGGCGAGGCGTACCCGCGTCCGGAGGGGCTGCTGGTCTCCGAGTTCAGCAAGACCGAATGCGTCTGGCACCGCCACGTGGTCAAGCGCCGCTTCGAGGAGCGCCGGTACGACAGCAACGGGCGCCCGAACCGGACCCGCAAGACCGAGACCGTTGCCGAGCACACCTCGTGGGCGGGCTACGCGCTCCGCGACGACCGGGGCGTGCTGATCGGCGTCGACCCCAACGGGACCGCGCCGGACAAGCCGGAGCAGGTGGTCAGCCGGTTCGAGCCGTACCAGCGCCAGCAGGGCCCGACGGTGTTCGGGTTCCAGCTGCCGAACATCTTCGACGACAGCAGCACCATCGGTTACGAGTACGAGGAGTGGGTGATCCGGCCCGGCCAGCGGCTGTACGTGCTGGGCGAGGTGCACGACCGGATCGGTCCGCTGGTGATCGGGAAACCCGAGCAGGACGGCCACTTCGTCATCTCGACGCGCACCGAGGACCAGCTCCGCAAGAGCGCCCGCACCCAGCACCGGCTGCTCGCCGTCGGCATCCCGCTGGCCGCGCTGGCCGGGATCGCGCTGATCGTGCTCGGCGCGATCGGCTAGTTGCGGGTGCGCCGGGAGGCGATCAGCATGATCCCGCCGATCATCACCGCGGCCACCGCCAGCAGCCACTGCAGCTGACCGCCGAGGCCGAACAGCACGGTGCCCGCGATGGTGATCGTGATCAGGCCGCTGACCAGCGCGACCAGGTCGGGGCCGGTCCGTTCCGGGCGGTTCCGCTCGTCAGCCACGGGAGACCTCCACACTTCCCACCCCGACCTGCAGGTCGAGGGACACGTGACCGCCACCGAGGCCGTCCGCGCCGTAGTCGGTCGCGGTCTGGTCCGCGGCGCCGCCGCTGGACATCGCGTTCAGGCACTGCACGTCGCCGAGCCCCGTCTTGCACCCCGCGGTCACGTCGACGTTCGGGGGCAGCAGCACGGTGACGTCGCCGACTCCCACGTTGGCCGAGGTGGTGACGTTCTCGTCGGGTGCGAGCTTCAGGTCCCGCAGGTCCAAGGTGACCGTCCCGGCCGACAGCTCGTAGTTGGGGTCGAGCTCGGTGGTCCTGGTGGGGACGATGGTGTAGTCGCCGATCCGGCCGGTGAAGGTGCTCGACGGCAGCGCCGAGGCCAGCATCGCCACCGCGGCCAGCGGGACCGCTGCGGCGATGAGCCCCCGCCCGCCGTGCAGGAACGAGCCGGCGATCAGCCCCAGCCCCAGCACGCCGAGCGCGATGGCCAGCGCGATGGCCAGCGGTGCTCCCAGCGAGCTGGTCAGGCCGCCGGCGAACGCCGCCAGCACCAGCGTCGTCCAGGTGATCCAGCGGCGCCGCGGACGTCGCGGTTCCGGCTGTTCGGGCTCGGCGGGTTCGGGCAGGTCCCATGCGAACGGCGCGGCGCCGAGCGGATCCCACTTGGGCGGGGACTGCGCCTCGGCGGCCGCGGTCGTCCCGGAACCGGGGTAGACCCAGGTGTTCTCGTCCACCGGTGTCGCGGCCGGATTCGTGCTGGGCGCCGGTGCCGGGGTGGGCGGCGGTGCCACGTTGCGCTCGCCGTACGTGCGGTGCACCAGGTAGAGCACGCCGAGCCCCGCCGCGAGCCCGATGATCGACGGCGTGCTGGTCAGCCAGAACACGCCGGGGATCAGCAGCACCACGAGGATCACGGCGAGCGTGCTGGAGGTCGGCTCCGGCTTCGGGCTGGGATTGCCCGGGACCGGCTCGCCCTCCTTCGGGAACAGCAGCCAGCCCAGCAGGTAGAGCACCACGCCGGCCCCGCCGTAGATGGCGGCCAGGACGAACGCGACCCGGACCAGGACCGGGTCGATGCCGTACCTGCGGCCGATCGCGGCGGACACGCCTCCGACCTTGCCCCCGATGCGCGGCCGGACCGGGCGGGTCGCCCAGAAGTCCCGCAGCGTGTCCTCGAACGCCGCGGCGGCCCCGGCGTGCTTCGTGCTGCTCATGCCGACCACTATCCGTGCCGAGCGGGCCAGAGGGCATCAGGGACGCCCCTGACTCGGCCCGGAATGTCAGGGACGGTCCCTGATGCTCGTGCTCGTCCGTGCGTGTGACCATCGGTGTCGTGGGAGACCAGCTGAACCAGGACACCGGGCCGGGAGCTGCCACGCAGCAGATGGCGCAGCGGCCGCGGAGCGTGGAGCAGCTGCGTCGACGTCGCAGCGGGCGCTTGGTCGCGGGCGTGGCCAGCGGGGTGGCCGAACACCTCGGGGTGCCGGTGCTGTGGGTGCGCGGTGGGTTCGCCGTGCTCGCGGTGTGCGGCGGTGCCGGCGTCCTCGCCTACGGGCTGCTGTGGGTGTTCGTGCCGCAGTCCACCGGTGTCGAGAAACCGGTGTCGAGCCGGGAGCGCCAGCAGGGCTTCGGCGTGATCCTGCTCTGCCTCGGCGCGATGGTCGCCATCGGCGGCCTGGTCTCGATGCCGAACTGGCTGGGCGCGCCGATGGTGGTGGTGCTGGTCGGCGCCGCCGTGGTGTGGCGGGAAGCCGACGAGTCGCAGCGCCGCCGCTGGCGGCAGGGCGCGCGCACCAACGTGGTCGGCGCGCTGCTCGGCGGCGGTGGTCGTTCGGCCATGATCCGCGTGCTCGCCGGGGCGGCCCTGGTCGTGGTCGGCATCGTGGTGCTGCTGGCGGGGTCGGCGTCGCTGGACGAGGTGCGCTTCGCGCTGCTCGCGGTGGGCGCGACGCTGGTCGGCGTCGCCGTGCTGACCGTGCCGTGGTGGGTGCGCCTGGTGCGGGACCTCAACATCGAGCGGGCCAGCCGGATCCGCTCCCAGGAACGCGCCGAGATCGCCGCGCACCTGCACGACTCGGTGCTGCAGACCTTGGCGCTGATCCAGAAGCAGGCCGACTCCGAGCGCGAGGTGCGGCGGTTGGCCCGCGGCCAGGAGCGCGAGCTGCGGAGCTGGCTGTACGGCCCGGACGGCTACGGTTCGCAGCGGCAGGCGGTCGAGGACGCGCCCGCCGCCACGTTCTCCGCCGAGCTGACCCGGATCTGCGGCGAGGTCGAGGACACCTTCGCGATCAAGGTCCAGCAGGTGGTCGTCGGCGACTGCGACGTCGACGAGCGGCTGTCCGCGCAGCTCGCGGCGGCCCGGGAGGCGATCGTCAACGCGGCCAAGCACGCCGAGGTCGCGGAGGTGAGCGTGTACGCGGAGGTCGAGGCCGGGCAGGTCTCGGTGTTCGTCCGCGACCGCGGCAAGGGGTTCGACCCGGCCGCCGTGCCCGACGACCGGCACGGCCTGGCCGATTCGATCCGCGGTCGCGTGCAGCGGCACGGCGGCAAGGTCAAGGTGCGGACCTCGCTCGGCGAGGGCACCGAGGTGCAGATGGAAATGCCGAGGGCGGCGGCGTGAATTCGCGTACCCTTCGGGCGAGAACGGCGATGGAGGCTGATCGTGACCGGTGACGACACCACCCCGAACCAGGTCCGGGTGTTCCTGGTCGACGACCACGCGCTGTTCCGCGCCGGGGTGCGCGCGGAACTGGCCGCCGCCGATCAGGTCGAGGTGGTGGGCGAGGCCGGTTCGGTGGCCGAGGCCGTCGCCGGGATCGCGCACTACAAGCCGGAAGTCGTCCTGCTGGACGTGCACATGCCCGACGGCGGTGGCGCCGAGGTCCTGCGGCAGGTGCGCCCCCAGCAGCCCGACGTGGTGTTCCTGGCGTTGTCGGTCTCCGACGCCGCTGAGGACGTGATAGCGGTGATCCGCGGTGGCGCCCGGGGTTACGTCACCAAGACCATCTCCGGTCGCGAGCTCGCCGACGCGGTCGTGCGGGTGCGCGCCGGGGACGCGGTGTTCTCGCCCCGCTTGGCGGGTTTCGTGCTGGACGCCTTCTCCGAGGGCCCGAACTCGGCGCCGGTTGGCGACCCCGAGCTGGACCTGCTCACGCCCCGCGAACGCGAGGTGCTGCGCCTGCTGGCCCGCGGCTACGCCTACAAGGAGATCGCCTCGGAGCTGTTCATCTCCGTGAAGACGGTGGAAACCCACGTCTCCAGCGTGCTCCGCAAGACCCAGCTGTCCAACCGCTACGAGCTCTCCCGCTGGGCCTCCGACCGCCGCCTGGTGTGAGTTCCCGTCTTCGCGGGTGCCAATCCTCATGCGTGCCAGCGCTTTCGGCTCGAAGGACAACCCCGTGCGTGCCAGGGACGTCTTAGCGGTGTACCTGTTGAGCGAACTGGGGAGCGCAGCGGATGAGACGAACAGCGGCCACTCTTCTCGCCACGGCCGGACTGCTCGTGGGATCGGTCGTGCAGGCCTCGGCGGTGGGGAGCTGGTCGGAGGAGCCGGTTCCGACGTCGGCGAAGTCCGGCATGTTGACGGCTGCGGGCAGCGCGGAGGGGGAGTCCTGGGCTTTCGGCTTCAACAGCGACAGTTCCCCGAACGAGACCAGCGAGGTCTACCGCAAGGGCGAGCAGGGCTGGCAGCAGGTTCCGATCGAGAACTTCGGACGTCTGGTGGACGGCGAGGTCCTGGCGCCCGACGACGTCTGGACCGTCGGGGTGCCGACCAAGACCAAGCCCGGCGGCATGGCGCACTGGGATGGTCAGACGTGGACGCGGGTCGATCCGGCGCCCGGCACCTCTCCGGATCCGGTGGCGCTGAAGGCGTTCGCCGCGGACGACGTCTGGGCGGTCGGCGGGGCCGGGCGCGGCACGGCGCAGCACTGGGACGGCCGGGCGTGGACCGACGTTCCGGTCCCCGACCTCGCTGAGCACGACTACGAGTCCTGGAAGCTGACGGACGTCGAAGGCGTGGCGTCGAACGACCTGTGGGCGGTCGGCTACAGCACCTGGCCCAACGGCAGCCGCACCATCGCCCTGCACTGGGACGGCCGGGCGTGGACGGAGGTGCCGGTTCCGGACGTCGACGAGGATCCCGGCGTCATCGAAGCGCTCGACAACGTCCTCGCCCTGGCCCCGGACGACGTGTGGATCGGCGGGCACCGCACCGTGCAGGGCCAGGAGGTGCCGTTCACCGCGCACTGGGACGGCCGGGCGTGGGAGACCTTCGAGCTCGGGGAGGCCGGCACGATCACCCAGCTCCTCCAGGTCGGCGACCAGGTCCAGCTGTTCGGGGTCGGGCCCAACGCCGAGCCCTTCCGGCTGGGTTGGGACGGGGCCGGGTGGCAGGGCCTGATCGCGCCGCCCATGGTCCGCGTGTACGGCGCGGCCGTCCAGGACGACGGCACCGTTCTCGGCGTGGGCAACCGGACCGGCGAAGGCGCGGCGTTCGAGCCCTACACGGCGACCTACCGCGAGTGAGCCCCACGAGTCCGGCCCGGAACACCGGGCCGGACTCGTGCTATCCCTCCGACTGGTGGGACCAGGCGCGCATCGGGACGAAGCCGGTCGCGCGTCCCGAGTGGTCCAGGAGCCGGCCCATGCGCTTGACCGTTCGCAGGTTCACCAGCGTGTCGTGCACGACGAGGGCGGGGAAGTTCCGGGTCGCCACCTGCTCGAACTGCTGGACCGCGCTGATCGAGGGCAGCCAGACCGTGGCGACCAGGTTGTGCTCGCCGGTGACCGCCGCGCACATCCGGACCGGTGCCAGACCGGCCAACCCGGCCCCCACCCGGTCCAGGTCGAACGCGGCGACCCGCCCGCGCAGGGTGGCGGTGACCGGCAGTCCGACCAGCGGTGCGGCCACCTCGCAGCGCAGGGCGAGCACGCGCGATCGCAGCATCGCGGTGATCCGGCGGCGTGCCGTCGCCTCGCTGGTACCGGACTCCTCGGCGAGCTGCGCGTAGGAGGTGCGGCCGTCCGCGGACAGCAGCCCCGCCAACTTCCGGTCGAGGCTGCCGAACGGGGTCGACTGGGTGGACTGCTGGCCGAACCCCGGGTCCAGCGCGGCGTGCGCTGAAGCGCCCAGCGCGTGCAGGCGCCAGTTCGCCCCTTCGCTGTAGAACCGGGTGGCCAGCGCGGTCGTGGTGGCGATCAGGCCGGGTACCTGCTCGACGTGCTGGAACAGGTACTGGTTGAGCGCTTCGAGGTCCTGCGCCGCGATGGTGAGCAGCAGGTCCTGGGTTCCGGCGGTGATGTCCGCCGAGATGCAGCAGGAGTCCTCGGCCAGCGTGGCCGCGACCTGCTCCTTGGTGCCCGGTCGGCACCGGGCCGTCACCAGCGCGATGCAGCCGCCGGTGGACAGCGCGCGGAAGTACGCGGTCGTCCAGGCGTCGCCGCGGGTGGACAACCGGTCCCACCGCCGGGCCACCGCCTCCGCCGAGCGGACCCCCAGCGAGGTGGCCACCGCGGTCCAGGGGGCGCGCGGCCAGACCTGGAGCGCGTTCACCAGTGCCAGGTCGGACTCGCTGAGCATGGCGGATCTCCGCGTCACAGCCGGAGATCATGACGGATTCCCCGACATTCGACAACGCCCGCGCCGCGTCCGCCGACCATGCCGCAAACCGGATGGAAGGAGCCGCTGGTGACCGCCGCACCACTGCCCACTGGTACGGAACTCCTCGCCCGCTTGGACCGGCTGCCCGTCGGCAAACCGCATCGAAGGCTGATGCTGCAGGGCGGGCTCGGCTACCTCTTCGAGTCCTACGACGCCGTGCTGCTCGGATACGCGGCTTCGGCCGTGGTCGCCCTCTGGTCGGTCGAGTCCGGGTTGGCCGGATGGCTGCTGGCCTCGGTGTTCATCGGCTACCTGATCGGCGCCCTGGTCGCGGGAGCGCTCGCCGATCGCATCGGACGCCGCCGGGTGCTGATGTACGCGCTCCTGGTCTACGTCGCGTTCACGCTCGTCGCGGCGACCGCGTCCAGCCCGGCGGAGCTGATGCTCTGGCGGGTGCTCAGCGGGATCGGGGTCGGCGCCGAGGCCACCATGATCGTGCCCTACATCTCGGAGTTCCTGCCCACCTCGAACCGGGGCCGAAACATCGGAAACACGATGATGTTCCTCGGTTTCGGCTACGTCCTGGCCGGGCTGACCGCGGTCGCGGTGATCAGCCCGAACCCGGAACCGGGGTGGCGCATCGCGTGCGTCATCTGCGTCGCGCCCATCCTGCTGCTGCTCTGGTGGCGCCGGGACCTGCTGGAATCGCCGCGCTTCCTGATCAGCCAGGGGCGCATCGCCGAAGCCGCTGCGATCGTCGAGCGCTTCGAACGCGAAACCGCGGTCAAGGGCGAGCTGCCGCCGGTGCCGCCGGTCGCCGAGCCGACCGGGGAACCCGCGCCGCGGCGGAACCTGTGGCGGCAGTTCGCCGCGCTGTGGGGACCGGGGCTGGCCGTGCGCACCGGCGTCGTGTGCGTGGTGTGGTTCGCGATCCAGGCGACGCACTACGGCTACGGCACCTGGTTGCCCACGCTCCTGGTGCTCAAGGGCTTCACGATCGCCAAGAGCTTCTCGTTCGCGCTGGCCAGCGCGGTCGCGCAGATCCCCGGCTACTACCTCGCGGCCGCCATCAGCGAACGCATCGATCGCAAGTGGACGATCGTGGTGTTCATGGGCTGCGCCATCGCCTGCGCGGCCGGTCTGGCCACCGCGGACGGCGAAGTGGCGATCTTCTGCTTCATCGTCGCGCTCTCGTTCTTCATGAACGGCGTCGCCGGGCCGCTGTACGCCTACACCTCCGAGATCTACCCGACCGAGTCCAGGGCGACCGGGATGGGGCTGGCCAGCGCGACCGCGCGGGTCGGCGCGATCATGGCGCCCGTGGCGATCGGCTACCTGTACGCCGACCTCGGATTCGCCGGTGTCTTCGCGGTGCTGTGCGGTCTCCTGCTGGTCGGTGCCGTGGTGCTCGCGCTGCTGGGGCTGCGCACGGCGGGGCGCAGCTTGGAGTCGATGCACGCCGGTCCGGTCGCCGCGGAAACCCGCGACGACCAGCCGGCCTGATCGGGCGGTGCCGGGGAGAGCTCCCCGGCACCGCTCACTTCATCGGGTGGTTGGTGGCCAGGTCGGCGTAGAGCTGGGAGCCGCGGAGCAGCGCCAGCTGGAACCGGGCCCAGCCCTTCGGCTCCTCGACCGGGGGCAGCGCCTCGGTGGTGGGGCGTTCCTCGACGGCGGTCGCTTCGGACATCTCTTCCTCCTGATTCGTGGGAGCAGCAGGGGTTTTCGGATCGGGGGAGCGGCGGGTCAGCAGCACGCCGGTGAGCACGACCGCCATGCCGAGCAGGACTCGGAGGCCGATCTCCTCGTCGAGCAGCAGCCAGCCGAGGAGCACCGAGACGATGGGCATCAGGTAGGTCACCGTCGAGGCGGTGGTGGCGCCTTCGTCGCTGATGATCCGGTAGTTCAGCGCGAACGCGAGGCCGGTGCCGAAGATGCCCAGCACCGCGACCGAACCCATCGCGAGCAGGTCCCACTGCACCGGGCGCAGCCCGTCGATCGGCAGCGAGATGACGCCGTAGCCGGTGGCCGCGGTCAGCTGCATCGCGGCCAGCGCCAGCGGCGGCAACCCGTGCTGGCCGGTCAGGTTCCGCGCGATGTAGACGTAGGAGATGCCGTAGCTGACGGCCGCGCCGAGGCAGGCGAGCACACCCCAGCTGAGCATGCTGGTGCCCTGCCACGGCGCGAAGATCAGCATCACGCCGAGGAATCCCAGCAGCAGCCCGCCGATTCGAGCCGGTGGCGGAGCTTCGCGGCTGACCAGCAGCCCGACCAGTACGGTCCACAGTGGAGTCGTCGCGTTGAGCACCCCGGTCAGCCCGGAATCGACCGTCTGCTCGCCGATTCCGAACAGGACCCACGGCAGAGCGCTGCCGAGCAGCGCGGCGACCGCGATGTGCCGCCACACCGCGCGATCGCGGCTGAGCCGCAATCCGCGCGCCGCGCACAGCGCCAGCAGCACCAGCGCCCCAAGCACGATGCGCGTCAGCGCGATCTGCGTGGGCGCGAGGGCCGCCAGGGCCAGCTTGATCAGCAGGAAGCTGGAGCCCCACAGCAGCGCCAGGGCGCCGAGTCGGAGGTAGTTGGCGGGGTTGTTCATGGTCCTCTCCGGGTTCGCGCAAGACCCCGAGTGCGGGTCGTCGGATTCGCCGGGACGATGGGCGGTATCGCTGGAGCGTTCTTCCGCCTTCTACGTTGCTCCGGTCCCCGCATAAGGACAAGTGAAAAAAAGACACAGAACTTTTTAGATCTGCTGTATCGTCGAGGGCATGTTGGACGTGCGGCGGATGCAGGTGCTGCGAGCGGTGGTCACCAGCGGGTCGGTCAGCGCTGCGGCGACGAACCTCGGATACACCCCGTCGGCGATCAGCCAGCAGCTGTCGACGCTGGAGAGGGAAGCCGGTATCCCGCTGCTGGAGAAGGTCGGCCGCGGGCTCAAGCCGACCCCGGCCGGGATGCTGCTGGCCGACCGGGCCGGGCAGCTCGCCGAGCTGCTCAGCAGCACGGAAGTCGAGCTGGCCGACATCCGCGCCGGGCGCACCGGCCTGCTCCGGGTGCGGTTCTTCCACACCGCCTCGGTGGGGCTGATCCCGGTCGCGGTCGCGAAGTTCCGCGCCGAGCACCCGGAGGTGCAGCTCGACCTGCGGATGCAGGAAGTGGGCCTGGTCGACGACCTGGCCGCAGGCGAGTCGGACGTGGCGGTCGTCGTGGTCGGGCGCGACGTGCCCGAGCGGCGCGGCGTGCGGTTCGTGCACCTCGCCGACGACCCCTACCGGGTGGTGCTGCCGAAGAACCACCCGATGGCCGAGCAGGAGTGCATCGACCTGGGCCAGCTGGCCGCCGAGCCCTGGGTGAACAGCGCGTTGGACACCGACGACATCTGCTCCCAGCTGCTCCAGGAGGCCTACGCGAGCGCGGGTTTCAAGCCGAAGGTGGCGCTGGAGACCGACGGGAGCTACTCGGCGCAGGGCTTCGTCGCCGCCGAGCTGGGCGTGGCCCTGGTCCCGCGCCTGGGGCTCGACGTGGTGCACCCCGGCGTGGTCGTCCGGGCGATCCGCCGGCCGGAGCCGGTCCGCCGCCTCTACGCGGCCGTCCGGGAAGCGGTGGCCGACCGCCCGGCCACCAAGTCCCTGCTGGCCACCCTCCACGAATCCGCCAGCTGACCAGCGAAAAGGCGCGATCTCGCGGGGAAATCCCCGGCGAAATCGCGCCTCGCGAACGCGTCAGTTGCGGCTGTCGGTGTTGATCAGCGGCTTGCCGTCCTGGGTGGTGACCATCCCGAGGACGTGCTGCTCGACGATCTTCTTGCCGTCCTTGGTGAACTCCACCGTCACGATCACGTTGGCACCGGACTGCACCGGGTCGCCGATGATCTTCACGTCGTCGATCGTCTTCCAGAAGCCCTCGTACTTGTCCTGGCCCTGCTCCTGGAGCTTCGGACCGAGCAGCTTCCACGCCTGGTCCAGCTTCTTCGGCACCAGCGAGTAGTACCTCTTCACCACCGCGACGATCTCCTTCGACGACGGCTGCTGGGCAGCGGTCGTCGCCGCGGTCGTGGTGGGCGCGGAACTGGTCGTCGTGGCCGACGTGGTGGGCGCAGTGGACGTCTGCTGCACCTGGGTGGTCGGCGTGGGCGGGGTGGACGGTGCTGGCTCGCCCTGCGGTTGCGAGTCGTCGCCGAAGGCGTTCGCGGCGAGCACGCCCACGAGCACGGCGACCACGATCGCCACGATCCACAGCGCGGCCTGCTTGTAGTTGCGCCGCGGCGAGGGCTCGGCGGCCGCCATCGCGGCGCCACCGACCATCGTCGGCGGGTTCGCCGCAGGCGGCGGACCCATCCGAGTACCCCCCGGCGGGGTCTGCTGCGGGGCTCCGCCGGGACGCTGCCACCCCGCGCTCGGCGCGGCGTTCGGCACCGGACGGCCGTCGAGCACCGCCTGCAGCAGGTCGCGGGCCTGGGCCATGGTCGGCCGGTCCACCGGGTCCGGCCGCAGCATCTGCATCAGCACCGGCGTCATCGGCCCGGCCTGCCGCGGCGGGTCGAAGTGCCCGCGCGCGACCCGGTGCAGCAGGCTGATCGCGTTCTCGTCGGTGCCGAACGGCGGACCGCCCTCGATCGCCGCGTACAGCGTCGAACCGAGCGAGAACACGTCCGAGGCCGGGGCCGGATCGCGGCCCAGCGCCACCTCGGGGGCCAAGTAGGCGGGAGTGCCCGCCAGGATGCCGCTCTTGGTCACCGCGACGTCCCCGATCGCCCGGGAGATGCCGAAGTCGGTGATCTTGGCGATGTCGTTGTCGCCGAGCAGGATGTTGCCCGGCTTCAGGTCGCGGTGCACGATGCCCGCGATGTGCGCGGCGGCCAGCGCACCGGACACCTGCGCGCCGATCCGCGCCACCTGCAACGGCGGCAGGACGCCCTGCTCGTCGATGACCGACGCCAGGCTCTTCGAGGGCAGGTACTCCATGACCAGCACCGGCTGGCCCTCGTCCTCCGCGACGTCGAACACGACGATCGCGTTCTGGTGCTGCAAGCGGGCAGCGATGCGGCCCTCGCGCATCGACCGCTGACGGGCTTCTTCGGTTTCCTCGGGGGTGTAGCCGGGCTGCAGCAACAGCTGCTTCACCGCGACCGTGCGGTGCAGGCGCTCATCGACGGCTTGCCACACCACTCCCATGGCGCCGCTGCCGATCTGCTGCTGCAAGCGGTACCGGCCTGCGATCAAACGACCTTCGGCGCTCACCGGTTCTCCTGGTCCTGGCTCTGCTGCCTGAACTACCTCTTCGACAATCGACTGACCGGACCCCCGTGGTCAGCTTTCACCCAACGGAGTGCAACGTTACTGGGCACCGGACGTACCGGTACACACCGGGGCGATGAACGACACCGGCCGGAGTGCTCACCTCGTGGTGAGCGCCCCGGCCGGTGTTCGCGACTCGATTACTCCGCCGTCCCGGTGCTCGAGGCCTCCGAGGTGGGCTGGTCGGTTTCCGACGTGGGCTGTTCCTCCGACGTCGGCTGTTCCTTGCTCGTCGTCGGCTGCTCAGCGCTGGTGGTCGGCCGACGCGTGGTGGTCGGCGTTTCCTTCTGGCTGGTGCGCGTGGCCTGCGTGGTGGGCGGCGCTTCCTCGCTGGTCGTCTCCGGCGGCGGGGGCGGCGGCGCGGCCTCGCTCGTCGGCTGCACGTTGACCACCGGATCCTGCTTGTCGTTGTTGCCCCACAGCGCGGACGTGACCAGCACCGCGATCACCGCGACGGCAACGAGCGCGATGCCCGAGATCACCACCGGGCGCTTGCTCTTGCGCGGCTTCTCGTAGATCGCGTCGTCACCGCGGGTGTCGGCACCCATGTACGAGGTGGCGTCCTCGTACGGCCGCTCCGAGTACGGGTCGTCCTCGCCGTAGTAGGCGACCGCCGTCCCGTCCTGGCCCTGGCCGACGACGCTGGTCGCCTGGTCGGGACCGGGCTCCGGCGCCAGCGCGGGCGGGATCGGCGCGGCCATGGTCGGGATCGAGCTCGCCGATCCGCCGTCGGCCACGGCCTGCAGCATCTCCCGGATCTGCGCCATGTCCGGCCGGTCCTCGACCCGGTTGGCCATCATCGCCAGCAGCGGGTGGGTCATCGGCCCGGCCTGCTGCGGCGGCTCCACCCGGCCCGCGGCCACCGCGTGCAGCAGCGCGAGGGTGTTCTCGTTCAGCCCGAACGGCGGGTGGCCCTCGATCGCGGCGTACAGCGTGGCGCCGAGCGAGAAGACGTCCGAGGCGGGCGTCGGCTCCTGGCCCATCGCCACGTCCGGCGACAGGTAGGCCGGCGTGCCCGCGAGCATCCCGGTCTTGGTGACCTGCACGTCGCCCTGCGCCCGCGAGATGCCGAAGTCGGTGATCTTCACGTCGCCGTTGTCGCCGAGCAGGATGTTGCCCGGCTTGATGTCGCGGTGCACCACCCCGGCCGCGTGCGCGGCGCCCAGCGCCGAAGCGACCTGCGCGCCGATCCGCGCCACCTCCCGCGGCGGCAGCGGCCCGTGATCGGACATCATCGCCGCGAGGCTGGTGGAGGGCAGGTACTCCATGACCAGGACCGGCTGACCCTCGTCCTCAGCCACGTCGTAGACCGAGATGGCGTTCGGGTGCTGGAGTCGGGCCGCGATGCGGCCTTCCCGCATAGCCCGCTGCCGCGCTTCCTCGGCCTCACCCGGATCCAATCCGGGCTGCAGGAGCAACTGCTTGACCGCGACAGTGCGGTGCAGGCGTTCGTCCACACACTCCCACACCACGCCCATCGCGCCACTGCCGATGCGTCGCTGCACTCGGTAGCGTCCGGCGACCAGGCGACCTTCGTCGCTCACCGACGTCTCCCCGTACTGCTATCGATGCTCAGCAGGATTCGCGAAGATCCGGGACAATGAGTCCCGGAACGCAACCCCCACCGGACATCGGGCGGATTTGGCGGACCGGCTCCGGTCCTCCCACATGTACACGTTCTCAGCGCGGACCGGGTTGGCCGCATGGGCCGACGACCGAACCGCGCTACGGGAGCCTAGCCGACGCCGTATCGGCGTAGGTCCGAACTGGAAAAGATCTGCGCAACCTTTCTCGACGGTACGCGCCGGGGTTCCCGGAGTCGGTCGATGGGGGTGCTCGTCACAGCTGTTTGCGCAGGTGATGTTGCTCTTGACGGGCCCGGCGAAGCACCCGTTCCGAGGCTCGAACCGGTTGCTCCAGATGGTGATATCCGCGTTGCCCGGTTCGCCCAGTCCTGCGCTGCGGGATCTCGGCGGCTCCCGGTCGTTGCCGCATTGTTGTCTGAGCACCTGCTGCCGCAACCGTCCGCGTTCGCGGAAGCGGCGTCGGCCAACAGGCGGTGAGCGGCGAGGTGGCTCAGCGGGAAGCGGAGTGCTTGGCGCCGAGCAGTTCGACGCCGTCGATCTTCGGCGCGGAGTCCGACTCGACGGTCAACCGCTGGTGCAGCACCACCCGGTCGCCGTCCCGGTACCGCACCTCCACGTCCGCCCGCACCGCGCCGTCCGGCTCGCTCCACGGCTCGGCCTGCACCGACTCGGCGTCCCGCCACGCCCGCGACAGCGAGGTCTGCTGCCCGGCGACCAGGTCCGGGGAGATCATCGACAGCGCGCCGGTCGTGTCGTGCGGCAGGTGCTGGTAGAAGTCGCGGACCACGGTGAGCGCGGACACGGCGCTGCCCGCCGCCGGGTTGGCGGTCATCAGCTGCGGCGCCTCCGGCTGCTCGGGGGCGTCGCCGTCGGGTTCGGCATCGGCGAAGCCGCCGTTCGCGGCGAACGGCCAGCGCGCGTCCCGAACCAGGTCCGGCCGCAGCGCGAGCCCGCCCTCGATCGGAGCGGCGGAGGCGGTCGGGCGGGGTGCGTCGGCGGGCTTCGAGACGATCGTGGCGGTGGAGAGGGTCGCGCCCAGCAACAGCAGCACGCCCAGCGTTCCGAAGGCGATCCGACCGGTCAGCGGCTGGGTGCCCGCGGTGTCGTCGTCCTGCATGAGCGCGCCGGCGAGGCGTTCGTGGTCGAGGGTGAAGGGAGTGCGGCGGATCAGCTCGGCGACGCTGATCGAATCCGAGGTCTGATCGCGCCGTCGGCCGGGCGAAGGAGTCTCCACGGCGTGAACACGTACCCCGGCGCGCCCGCGAACCGGAAGGGATTTCGCCGAGTTCACCGGAAGAGGCGGGCGGGTCCTCCCGAATGGAGCAGTGCCGGGCACCATCCGTGACCGGTCAACCCAGCCGCTCGTCGGAGTTGATCATCGGGTTGTCGCCCCGCGCGTAGCGCAGCTCGCGCCGCTGGGTCTGCACCGAACCGTCCGACTCGGTCACCCGCAGCGTGTGCACCGTGCTGGTGGGGGTGACGTAGACGTTGGTGACCTCGATGGACTTCGCGCCGGAGTACCTCGCGGCGAAGGCCTCGTAGCCCTCGTCCTTCAGCCGTCCCGTGGTCAGCGCGTAGGCCCCGCGCAGGTCACCGCGGCTGATCGCGGCGTAGTAGTCGTCGCTGCGCCGCTTCATCCCCTCCGTGTCGGTGAACGAGAGCAGCTTCGGCATCTCGCTGGTGCTGGGACGCGTGGTCGTCGTCGGCGGGGCCGGGCTGGGCGATCCGGTGCCCTCACCGGGCACGCCGGGAGTCGGAGTCGTGCCGGGAGTCGGAGTCGTGCCGAGAGCGGGCGGAGCGCTTCCCGCGCTGGGCGGCAACGCGGGCAGCACCGAACCGGTCGGGCGCACCGCCTCCGGCCTGGTCGGATCACCGGTGAGGAAGAAGCGGTCCCGGTCGCCGTCGGGCATCAGCGGCGGGTAGTCCCGGCCGCGGGGCATGCTCGGCAGGTCGAGGGCGTCGATCGTCGTCGTGTTCCCGGCCAGCATCGAGGTGACCATCACCAACCCGCCCAGCGCCGCGGCCGACGAGGCGATCGCGAACCACGCCGCCTGCCGCCAGCTGCGCGGCGGGGTGACCGACGCGGGCACCATGCCCAGGTCGAACTTGTGCAGCCCGCCGACCGGCGCGGTGTCCACCAGCGGATCGAGCGCGTGCGAGGTCGCAGCTCGGGGGGCCGGTGTCCAGCCGGCCGCCGGGTCGGTCCTGCGGTGCCGACCGCCCGTCGGGGCTTCCGGGGCCGGCGGCGGCCAGTCGAGCTGGCCGCTCCAGCCGAGGGTTCTGCCGCTGTGCATCGGAGGTCTCGACTTCCTGCGACTCGCGGGGAGTCACGACGTGTCGACTACGTGGAATGCCTCGGCCAACCGGCCGGTCATGCCGTGCCGCTCGGCCGTGCGGGTCAGGTGCCGCCGGATCCGGTCCGGCAGGTCGGTGAGGTGCGCGGTCTGCGAGCGGTGCGCGGCGAGCGCGGCCAGCTTGGCGTTGAACTGATCGGTGATGTCGACGGCGCGGTTGATCCGCTCTTCGGGGGATTCCGACATCCACAGCTCGCCGACGGTCCACGGTTCGAACCCGGCCTCGAGCAGCTCGGGGAACGCGAAGGCGTTGCGCGCATCGGGGTAGACGGCGGCCAGCACGGCTTCACCGACCGCGCGGTGGTCCGGGTGCGACACCGCCAGGTGCGCCCAGTTGATCTCAGGCGAGTGCGTGATCACGCGGTCCGGGCGGACGTCGCGGATCACCTTCGCGATGTCCCGGCGCAGGCGGAGGTCCGCGACGACCTGCCCGTCCTGGTAGCCGAGGAAGCGCACGTCGGTGACCCCGACGGCGGCTGCTGCGGCGCGCTGTTCGTTCTGCCGCAGGCGCGGGACGTCCTCGCGCGGCGTGCTGTCGAAACCGCCCGCGTCACCCGAGGTGCAGATGCAGTAGGTGACGTCCGCGCCCGCGGCGACCCAGGAGGCGACGGTGCCTGCGGAGCCGAAGTCGACGTCGTCGGGGTGTGCGGTGACCACGAGCGCGCGCTGGAACCTGCCCGACGAGGTGGTCATGGCCACAGGCTACGGCGAAGCCGGGAAAACTCCAGAGCGGGGTCGAACGTGTGCGCTGAGTGATAGCTGTGGGTCGTTCAGCGGTCGGATCTACTCCGAACGACCCAGCAGCGCGTCGTCGATCAGTACTGGCCGTTGCGGAATCGGCTCTGCGTGCTCTGCAGCGCCTTGAGCGAACCGAGCCCGCCGCCCGCGCCGAGGATCATCGCGAAGACGTCCGCTCCGCCGTCGCCACCCGCGGCGATCAGGAACGCCAGCAGCGTCACGCCCAGGCCGACCCCGGCGATCGGGAGCCGCTTCTTGGCGAAGTCGACGGCGGGCTGACCACCGGCCCGCTTCTTCGCGGCCGAGCTCAGCATCGCGAGGTACCCCGCGTGTCCGGCGGCGGCGAGCACCGCGGCGAGTGTCACGAGAAAGGCCACAAGACCAACCATGACCACAGTCTGCCTTGTCCCCGCCCTGCCCGGTATGGGTGATATCCCTGAATCTCCTCCGGGGCTCGCCCGAGCGGCCCAGCGCCGGCGCCCGGTCGGCTCCGCGGTGGCGCGGGTCGCCGTGGTGATCTGGGGTATCCGCTGATCGGAAGCGCCGGAATTGGTTGGCCTCAGCCTCTGGATTGAGATCCGGGTCACGCTTAGGTTCTGAAGGCTATGAGTGATCGCTCGACCGGATCGGATCGAACCGGCACCGAGCCCGCCACGGGTCTGGCGGGCAAACGAGCTCTGGTCACCGGCGCGGCCAGCGGGATCGGCGCGGCGGTGGCACGACGGTTGGCCGACGCCGGGGCGGAGGTCGTCGCCGTCGATCGGGCCGCGGCCAAGGTCGAGGCGCTGGCGGCCGAGATCGGCGCCGAGGCGCTGGTGATCGACCTCGACGACCTGGACGCCGCCGCGGACCTGGGCAAGCGGGCCGACATCGTGGTCAACAACGCGGGGATGCAGCACGTGGCGCCGATCCACGAGTTCCCGACCGACGTCTTCAGCAGCATGCTGCGGGTGATGGTGGAGTCCCCGTTCCGGATCGTGCGCGCCGCGCTGCCGGGCATGTACGGCAAGGGCTGGGGGCGGATCATCAACATCTCCTCCGTGCACGGATCGCGCGCCTCGCCGTACAAGAGCGCGTACGTGACCGTGAAGCACGCGATCGAAGGGCTGTCCAAAGCCGTCGCGCTGGAAGGCGCGCCCTACGGCGTGACCTCGAACTGCCTGAGCCCCGGATTCGTCCGCACCCCGCTGGTGGAGCGCCAGGTCGCCGAGCAGGCCCGCCTGCACCGCGTCCCCGAAACCCAGGTGGTGGAGGACGTCCTGCTGGCGCGCACCCCGGTGAAGCGCCTGGTCGAACCCGACGAGGTGGCCGCCCTCGCCATCTGGCTCTGCGGACCGGGCACGGCGTCGGTCAACGGGGCCACGTTCCCGATCGACGGCGGCTGGACCGCGAACTGAGGCAACTGGATCCCGGCTCGGCAGAGAGGACAGCGCATGACCACCGAGTCAGTCCCGGCGAGATCGTCCACCGCCCGCGTGGTGGTGGCGAGCCTGGTCGGCACCACCGTGGAGTGGTACGACTTCTTCCTCTACGGCTCGGCCGCCGCCCTGGTGTTCAACAAGCTCTTCTTCCCGGCGCACGACCCGCTCGTGGGCACCATGCTGGCGTTCATCACCTACGCGGTCGGATTCGTCGCGCGGCCGCTCGGCGGGCTGGTCTTCGGCCACTACGGCGACCGGCTCGGCCGCAAGAAGCTGCTGGTCCTGAGCCTGATCATGATGGGCGGCGCGACCTTCCTGATCGGTCTGCTGCCCACCTACCAAGCGGTCGGGGTGGCGGCTCCGCTGCTGCTGACCGCGCTGCGCCTGGTGCAGGGCTTCGCGATCGGCGGCGAGTGGGGCGGGGCGGTGCTGATCGTCTCCGAGCACGGGTCCGCCGAGAAGCGCGGCTTCTGGGCGTCCTGGCCGCAGGCGGGCGTGCCGCTGGGCAACCTGCTGGGCACCGCGGTGCTGGCGGTGCTGGCCGCGGTGCAGAGCGACGAGGCGTTCCTGGCCTGGGGCTGGCGGGTCGCGTTCCTGCTGTCCGGGGTGCTGGTGCTGATCGGCCTGTGGGTGCGGCTGGCGGTCGCCGAGTCGCCGCTGTTCCTGGAAGCGGCGAGCAAGGCGGCCGAGCAGGGCGAAGAGCAGAAGCCGCCGATCCTGGAGGTGCTCCGCCGGTACCGCAGCGAGGTCCTCACGGCGATGGGCGCGCGGTTCGCCGAGAACGTCGTCTACTACGTGCTGACCTCGTTCGTGCTCACCTACGTCGCGACGTTCCTGGAGCTGCCGCGCTCGGTGGCGCTGAACGCGTCGCTGATCGCCGCGGTCGTGCACTTCATCAGCATCCCGCTGTGGGGTGCGCTCTCCGACCGGGTCGGGCGGCGGCCCGTGTACCTGGTGGGCGCGATCGGCACCGGGGTCTGGGCGTTCTTCTTCTTCACCATGCTGGACACGAAGTCGTTCTTCGCGATCACCGTCGCCACCACCATCGGCCTGGTGTTCCACGGTGCGATGTACGGCCCGCAGGCCGCGTACTTCGCGGAGCTCTTCGGCACCCGCGTGCGGTACTCGGGAGCGTCGATCGGCTACCAGCTGGCCTCGATCGTGGCGGGCTCGCTGGCCCCGATCATCGCGACCGCGCTGCTCGCGGCCTTCGGCTCGGCGGTGCCGATCTCGATCTACGTGGCGCTGTGCTCGGTGGTCACGATCGTGGCGGTGGTGCGGTCCCCGGAGACCCGCGAGCGGGACCTGGCCGCCGACCACGGCATCTGAGGTTCCCGGAGCGGACGCGCGTTCCGCCGGGGGTCGCCCTCGGTTGTGGCGCGTCCGCCGCTCGGCGAGTGCGGCTCTGGAGCGAACGGACCGTTTGTCCCGTTGTGCGGGGCGAGCGGTCCGTTCGCTGCAGAACAGCCGTCAGGTGCTGCGCGGTCAGTGACCCAGGCGTCCTCGGCCCAGGCGGAGCAGGATCATCGCGAGCTCGCGGCCCTCGGGGCCGAGTTCGCGGTAGCGGGCGAGCACGTCCATCTCGCGGTTGTAGACGATGCGCGGGCCGCCAGCGGCCATCCGGGCCTGGCCGACCTGGCGGGAGACCTCGGCGCGGCGCTTGATCAGGCGCAGGATCTCGGCGTCCAAGTGGTCGATCTCGTCGCGGAAGTTGTCGATCGCCGCTGCGGCCTGCTCGGGCGAGGTCTGCTCGGCCTGCGGCTGGTCACCGTCCACTGTGGCGTTCATCGGGCGTTGTCCTCCGGCTCCGGCCCCGCCCCCGGCCCAGGAACGCGAAACGCCCCGGGTCCGAGGGACTCCAGGGCGTTCGTAGTGGTTTTCGAGCTCACGCAACTACGGGCGCCGGAGTCCCGGGCCCGTAGTAAAACTCGTAAGTCTGCGCTCGCACGGACTCAGTGTGCCACAACTCGCCTGCGCACAGCCATGTGGTGAGCCACTCATCCCACTGGGTGAACACATCGGTCTTTCGATCACCAGTTCGAGTTATTCGGGTGGAAGTCCGCGCTGCCCGGCCGGGATCTTGGTCCCCATGGAGATCAGAACGCGTTCCGCCCAGCGCAGCTTTCCACCGGTTCCGGCACCCGCCGCGAGGCGTGACGACGGACGCTGCGGATCACGAAGAGGCCCGCGGCGACGGCCGCCACGGTGGTCAGCGCGATCATCGTCCACCCGTACCCGACCGCGCGGGCTGCTTCGCCGAAGGCCACCGCCACGGCGGTCTGCACGCCTGCCCAGAGCATCGCCGCGATCGCGACGAGCCCGAGGAACCGGCGGTACGGCATCCGCAAGGTGCCCACCACGGCCGGGATGACCGCGTGCACCACGGCGACGAAGCGCATCGTGATCAGCGCCCGTCCGCCGCTGTCCTGCACGACCTGCTCGGCGGTCCGCCACCGCTCGGCGCCGATCTTCCGCCCCGCCCAGGTGTTGCGGAGGCCGGGGCCGAGCAGGCGGCCCAGCCAGTAGCCGCCGCTCGAGCCGATCAGGTTGCCCAGCACCGCGGCGGCGAACAGGGCCGGCGCCCAGCCGGCGCCGAGGACGGCGACGGTCAGCAGCAGGGTCGCCTCGCCGGGGATCAGCACGCCGATGAAGAGGGAGGTTTCCAACGCGAGGAGGACGAGTGCGGCCAGCACGCACAGCCACGGGTCCAGCGTCGCGGCCCAGGCGATGAACTCCCGGATCGCGACGTCGATCTGGTTGATCAGGTCCATGCAGGGCTCATTCCGCAGCGAGTTCGGGCGGGGACGGAACCACCGTCCCGTTCGGTGCCGTGCTGCGGATCGGGGAAGTTCCCTGAGCCGGCCCGGGGTCCGGCGTCCGGGCTCGGAACTTCACGGGGCCGGCCTGCGGCCGGTGCCGGGCCGGCCGGTTTCCGGAGCAGGCGCACGCGGCAGCACGTTCTGCGGTGGGGGTGAGTGGTCGAGTGGCCATTGTTGATCTTCATGTCCGTTGTGCGCAAATCGGGACCCGGTCGTGGGGGCCCGGCCGTTCGGGGACACCGCGGTGCGAACGGTCGGTCCTGCGCCGCGCCGGGCGGGCTGGGTACCGCGGGAGGATGCCGTACCACGGGATTCGGGTTTTGTCCGGGGCGGCCGGTAACGTGGATGGACGATGAGCACCCCACTTGACCTCCAGTGGAACAACGACCCGTTCGCGTCCGCCGAACCCGATCGCGCCGAGCCGCGCGGAACGGATCCGGAGGCCCTGCTCGCAGGTCTGAACCCGCAGCAGCGCGAAGCGGTGGTGCACACCGGGTCGCCGCTGCTGATCGTGGCCGGCGCCGGGTCGGGCAAGACGAGGGTGCTGACCAACCGCATCGCCTACCTGCTCGCGGGCGGGGCGCACCCGGGCCAGATCATGGCGATCACCTTCACCAACAAGGCCGCGGCCGAGATGAAGGAGCGCGTCGCCGAGCTGGTCGGGCGCCGGGCCAATGCGATGTGGGTGTCGACGTTCCACTCGATGTGCGTCCGGGTGCTGCGCCGGGAGGCCAAGGTCCTGGGGATGTCGTCGAACTTCTCGATCTACGACGCCGACGACTCGCGACGGCTGATCACCATGATCGCCCGGGAGCAGGACCTCGACTCCAAGCGCTACCCGGCGCGCTCGCTCGCGGTGCACATCTCGAACCTGAAGAACGAGCTGCTGAGCCCGGAGGCCGCCGCGGAGCAGGCGGGCAACGACATGGAGCGCAAGGTCGCCCAGGTCTACGCCGCCTACCAGCGCCGGCTCGTCGAGTCCAACTCGATGGACTTCGACGACCTGATCATGCGCACGGTGGAGCTGCTGCAGAACCACCCGGCGGTCGCCGAGCACTACCGGCGGCGGTTCCGGCACGTGCTGGTGGACGAGTACCAGGACACCAACCACGCGCAGTACGTGCTGGTCCGCGAGCTGGTGGGCACCGAGGTGTCGGAGGGCGGCGTCGAACCGGCCGAGCTGTGCGTGGTGGGTGACGCCGACCAGTCGATCTACGCCTTCCGCGGCGCGACGATTCGCAACATCGAGGAGTTCGAGCGCGACTACCCGTCGGCCCGGTCGATCCTGCTGGAGCAGAACTACCGCTCCACGCAGACGATCCTGTCCGCGGCCAACGCGGTGATCCGGCGCAACCCGAACCGCCGCGACAAGCGGCTGTGGAGCGACGCGGGCGACGGCGAACCGATCGTCGGTTACGTCGCGGACAACGAGCACGACGAGGCGGCGTTCGTCGCCGGGGAGATCGACCGGCTGGTCGACGCGGGCGACGCGACGTTCAACGACATCGCGGTGTTCTACCGGACGAACAACCAGTCGCGCGTGTTCGAGGAGGTGTTCATCCGGCTCGGCCTGCCCTACCGGGTCGTCGGCGGGGTGCGCTTCTACGAGCGCCGCGAGGTCCGGGACGCGCTGGCTTACCTGCGGGTGCTGGACAACCCGGACGACACGGTGAGCCTGCGCCGCATCCTCAACGTGCCCAAGCGCGGCATCGGCGACCGGGCGGAGGCCGTGGTCGCGGTGCACGCGGAGCAGGAGCGGATCTCGTTCGGCCAGGCCCTGCGCGATGCGGCGGCCGGTCGGGTCGCGCTGCTGAACACCAGGGCGCGCAACGCGATCTCGGGGTTCGTGGCGCTGCTCGACGAGCTGCACCAGGTGGCGGCGGAGTCCGACGTCGCGGAAACCCTGGAGCAGGTGCTGGAGCGCACCGCGTACCGCGCCGAGCTGGAGGCCAGCGACGACCCGCAGGACGCCACGCGGGTGGAGAACCTGACCGAGCTCATCACGGTGGCCCGCGAGTTCACCGAAGCGCGTGCGGGCGCCCCCGCTGCCGAGACCGAGGGCGAGGGCGATCCGTCGGCGGAGGCCGTGGTCGGCGCTGCGGTCCCGGCCGCCGAGGACGACGAGGAAGCCGCGCTGGGTCTACCGGCGGACGATTCGCTGTCGGCGTTCCTGGAGCGGGTGTCGCTGGTGGCGGACGCGGACTCGCTGCCCGAGTCGGGCGACGGGGTGGTCACCCTGATGACCCTGCACACCGCGAAGGGCCTGGAGTTCCCGGTGGTGTTCAGCTCCGGCTGGGAGGACGGCGTGTTCCCGCACATGCGGGCCCTGGGCGAACCGGCCGAGCTGGCCGAGGAGCGGCGCCTGGCCTACGTGGGCATCACCCGGGCCCGCCAGCGGCTGTACCTGTCCCGCGCGCTGATGCGCTCGGCGTGGGGCCAGCCGATGACCAACCCGGCGTCCCGGTTCCTCACCGAGATCCCGGAAGAGCTGATGCACTGGCGCCGGATCGAACCGGAGCGCGCCGCTCCGCAGGTCCGCAGCACCTGGGGCAGCCGCGGCGGAGGCTTCGACCGCACCGGTTCCGACTCGGCCCAGGCCCGCCTGTCGGCGGGCGGCATGCGCAGCACCTCTATGAAGGGCTGGAAGGACACCGTCGCCCTCAAGCTGGAGGCCGGTGACCGGGTCACTCACGACAAGTACGGCCTCGGCACGGTGGTCTCCACCGAGGGCGAAGGCCCGAGGGCGACGGCGACCATCGACTTCGGCAGCGCCGGGAAGGTCCGCCTCATGCTGATCGGCAGCGTTCCGCTCACCAAGCTCTGACCGGCACCCCGGATCGTCCGAACTGGACGGTCCGGGGCTGATCCGCCAAGTGCTGGAAGCTTTTTCGCCGGATTGGCCGCGTCAGCGCCCTGTGCTGCGGTCGTGGCGATCGACGAAGTAGTTGGCCTGCAGCCGCAGGCTCTCGGCGTCGTCGTGTTCGGCCATCTTCCGGACCCTCCGCCCGACGTGCTCCCAGTCCAGGTACAGCGCGGACAGCAGGGCGGCGCGCCGGACGGTCGGGTCGTTGGCGTCGAATCCCTCTAGAACGGCCCGGATTCCGTCCTCGCGCGGTTCGCTCGGCAGTCCCACGGCGAGCCGGGTCAGAGCCCGGGCGCGTTCTTCCGCCGTCCTGGCCGCCCGGACGTCCGACAGCAGCTCGTCGTCACCGACCGTCGTGAAGAACTCCCCGGCCAGCCAGGTGAACTGCTGGACGTCCGCCCGGTCGTCGCCCGTCACCTGCACGTAGCGGACGTCGGCCTTCGCGTGCTCGACGTGGTGGAAGAAGAGCCCGCTGCGGATGATCCAGACGTGCTCCGACCCGTGCGGTGTGTCGTTCTCGCGGCCTTGCTCGAATCCAGCGCCTCGGGCGAAGGAGACGACCTCATCGGCCGGGGACGCGTCCGAGAGGAGGAGGCGATCGCCTCGAACGAGAGCAGCTGCCTCCACGGGCATCGCGTCCTTTCGCCGGGGCGCGCCATCGCGCTCGCGCAGTGGTGACCTCCGCCGATCTTGCCCGAAATGTGCGCCCAGGTCGCACTTTTCCGCCGAAAGCACTGCCAGCGCCGCCGCGAAACGCAGAAGTGGCACCGGCGCGTCGGTCTTGGACCGCGAGCCGGTGCCACTTCGAGGAAGTCAGCTGGAGAGCTTCAGCCTCATGCGGGCGAGATGCCCCGGGCCTGCATCCAGGGCAGCGGGTTGATCTTCTTGCCGCTGGCGTTCCACACCTCGAAGTGCAGGTGCGGGCCGGTGGAGAAACCGCGGTTGCCCATGGTGGCGATTTGGTCGCCTGCCTTGACCTTCTGGCCCTCGCTCGCCGTGATGGTGTTGACGTGGCCGTAGACGGTGATCGTCCCGTCCTCGTGCTGCACCCGCACCCAGAGGCCGAAGCCGCTCGCCGGGCCCGCCTCGATGATCGTGCCGTCCGCGACGGAATAGATCGGGGTGCCCTTGGAGTTGGCGATGTCGATGCCGTAGTGCGTGGTGCCCCAGCGTCCACCGAAACCGGAGGTGAAGGTGCCGGCCGCGGGAACCACGAACTTGGGGGCCCGGGCGGCTTCCTCGGCGGCGAGGCGGGCCGCCTCGCGCTCCTGGGTGATCCGCTCGCTCTTGTTGAGCTTCTCGACCTCGTCGCTGGTGTCAGTGACGTTGGCGATCGGGAGCACGGCCGGAGCGGGAGCGCTGCCGCCAACACCGGTGTGCGGGGTGTCCTCCGCCATCGCCGTGTTGAAGGAGGCCGAGGCGTCCGAGGCGTTGAAGTCGTCGTGCCCGTCCGGGGAGGCGTGCCCTTCGCCTGCGGCGAGAGATTGCCCGGCAGCTGCGAAAGCGCCGGCGGCAACGGCGGCGACGACCACGCGGCCACGCCAGACGGATGCGGTTGATGGGCCCCGGTTGCGGCCCGGATTACTGGAGGGGTCGTCGGGGGACGCCTCCGGGTGATCCGTGACCTGCGCTTCGCCGCCGGGGGAGCGGTGCTGAGCCAATGCCTGCCCTTCCGTCTCGGGGAGTCCGATCACGCATCCCGGGTCGGGGTTTCCGGGTGCCGGTCGGGGAACCGGCCAAAGGTTGTCCTTCGTGATCAGACCGTGACAACGGACCGGGGGACAGTAACCAAGCTGATCCCCTAGGGGCAAATCCCCGTACGTGACGCGTCGGGCACCGTCCGTGTTCGAAACGGCTGGGCCAGACGTGGTTGTCGGGGCTTTCCGGATACTGGTAACGACCGTCGCGCAACGGAGCTGCCAGCGAGTTCTCGATCAGCGGCCGGTTGCACGATCGGGGCACGACTTGTTCCTGGGTGGCTCGATTCAGTCACCCTGTCGTGATGATTCGTGACATAAGTCACACCGCAAGAGCGGCTTGATGGGCACCGCCAATGCTCCGTTCGGGCGGTCTCCTCCGGGATGCCCCGGAGGAGACGAGTCGGTGCCGGTGCCCGGCCCCGGGGTTGCTAGCGTCGGCGCGGTGACTGCGCGGCCTGACCTCCCGTCCGGCGGTTCTTCGGCTTCGGCCGCGAATCCGCAGCTCGTGACCTCTCAACTGCGCGCCGCGATAGCGGTGTCCGTCGTCGGCGCAGTGCTCGTCGGCCTAGGCCCCCTGGTCGGCCTCGTCGCGCCCAGCGCATCCGCCGCCTTCCTGGCGTGGCCGCTGCTGCTGGTCCTCGCGCTGCTCCCCGCCGGAATCGCTGCTACCTCCGTCCGCTTCGGACGACCGGCCATCGCGGCAGCGGTGCTGGTCGGGCCGGCGGTTCTGGCGCCGGGGCGGCTGGTCCTCGACGCGCAGTTCGTCGCAGACCCGGGCCTGGCTGCCCGTCCTGAGCTGCTCAAGCTGCACACCCTCCAGCTCTTCTCCCCGTCGATCGGCGTCTGGTTGTTGCTGGCCGGGCACTTCGCGGCGATCGTGGCCGGGGTTCTGGCCGTGCGCGGTGTCGGGCCCAGCGACGAGCGGCCCGGGGCCAACCGCCAAGGCCTGCTCGCACTGGTCCTGTGCGTCAGCGTGCTCGCGGCGGTCGGCGTCCTGATGGCGCCGTTCGCCTCCGACGACCCCTACCTGCTGCCGAAGCCCGCGCTCGACGCGCCGCTGATCGTGCTGGTCGGCAGCGTGCTGCTCGCCGTCGGCGTGCCCAGCGCGGCCGGTTACCTGGCCGGATCCGTCGACCAGGACTTCGCGCGCGGCGGGCTGCTCGGCCTGGCCGCAGCGCTGGCAGGCGTGGTCGTCCCGCCGCTGATCGCCGCCGCGATGCTGGTGGAGATCAGCTACTCGTGGGGTCCCGTGCTCGGGCTGATCGCTGTGTTCGCCCTGGTGGCGCTGGCCCTGCCCGCCGGGCGCACCCGATCCGGCGAAGTGGACGAAGACCTGCACCTGCCCGCGCTGAACAGGCTGCTCGTCTCGTCGGCGGTGCTGGCGCTGATCGCCGGTGCGCTGACCGCGCTGGCCGCGATCGCACCGCAGGTGGAGATGCCCTACGGCCTGCGCGACCCGTCGTCGTACCCGGCGCGGATGCTGTGGCCTGCGGGAATCGTGCTGATCCTGGTCGGCGTCGGCCTGCTGCTGCCGCGCCTCGCGCTTCGGGTGCGCCCACTGCTGCCCGTGGTCTGGGTGCTGGTCCCGCTGGCGGCGACGGGTGTGCTGGATGCGGTGTTCACCGCGGTGCAGGCCGCTGCTGCGGAGGCCCGGATCGGCGCGTGGGCAGCGGGCGTGGCGGTGCTGTTCGCCGCTGCGGCCGCGATCGTCGCAGCCGTTGCGGGCGCGGTGGAGCGCGACGAAGTGGACCTGACCGAGATCGCGATGCGCCGACCGGTGCTGATCCCCGCCCTGATCTCGCTGGTGCTGGGCGCTGCCGCATTCGCCCTGCCCGTGGTGACCGCGCCCGACTACACGGCGCCCGGCGTGTTCACCGAGTTCGGCACGGCCTCGTGGGGACTGCTGATCGCACTCGCCGCAGTCGTGGCCGCAGCGGTCCTCGCGCCGATGTGCCGTCCGTCGCAAGCCGCCGCACTGCTCTGCGGGGCTGCAGTGGTCGTCGGTGTCCGGGTGCTCGAGTACCCGCTGACCGCGGAGCGCCTGCCTGACTCGGCGCCGGGCACCGGTCTGTGGTTCGGAATCGCCGCGGTGCTGGCGCTGCTCGCCTCCGCAGCGGCGGCCAGCCGGACCAAGGCGGCCTGACGCGTCACCCGAACCGACGTCTTGCCCAACTCGAATGCTTGATCGAGAATCTGAGCCGCACCGGTCCCGGTCGAGCTGTTCCGTTCGTCACCACGAACGTCCACATCCGACCCGTCGAACAGGCGAATCGCCGCCTGGAACGGGTCGACCAGGCGTGATGGCGCGCCTCGGGTGAGGCAGTTCACCGGACTCGACGCCCCATGCTTCGTCGCAGGTCGATATCGTCACCCAGTCCGACACCGACGTCGCAGGAGAGTCGAGTGGACCTGTACGAGTACCAGGCGAAGGAGCTCTTCGCCTCCCACGGAGTGCCGACGCTGCCCGGCGCCGTGGTGACTGAACCCCAAGGGGCCAAGGCAGCCGCTGCAGAACTGGGCGGGCCCGTCGTAATCAAGGCTCAGGTGAAGACCGGGGGTCGCGGCAAGGCCGGTGGCGTGAAGCTGGCCGAGACGCCGGACGAGGCCGAGACCAAGGCCGAGGGCATCCTCGGGCTGGACATCAAGGGCCACGTCACCCGCAAGGTGCTGGTCACCACCGCCTCCGACATCGCCGACGAGTACTACTTCTCGTTCCTCCTCGACCGCGCCAACCGCAACTTCCTCGCGATGGCCTCCGTCGAGGGCGGCATGGAGATCGAAGAGGTCGCCGCCACCAAGCCCGAGGCGCTGGCGAAGATCGCCATCGACCCGATCCAGGGCGTGGACAAGGCGAAGGCGGAGGAGATCGTCGCCGCCGCCAAGTTCCCGGCCGAGGTCGCCGACCAGGTCGCGGACGTCATCGTTCAGCTGTGGGACACCTTCGTCGCCGAGGACGCCACCCTCGTCGAGGTCAACCCGCTGGTCAAGGACCCGCAGGGCAAGATCATCGCGCTGGACGGCAAGGTGACCCTGGACGAGAACGCCGCGTTCCGCCAGGAGAAGCAGGCCGAGCTGGTCGACAAGGACGCCGAGAACCCGCTCGAGGCCAAGGCCAAGGCCAAGGGCCTCAACTACGTCAAGCTGGACGGCGAGGTCGGCATCATCGGCAACGGCGCCGGCCTGGTCATGTCCACGCTGGACGTCGTCGCCTACGCCGGGGAGAACCACAACGGCGTCAAGCCGGCGAACTTCCTGGACATCGGCGGCGGCGCGTCCGCCGAGGTCATGGCGGCCGGTCTGGACGTCATCCTCGGCGACCCGGCCGTGAAGTCGGTGTTCGTCAACGTCTTCGGCGGCATCACCGCCTGTGACGCGGTCGCCAACGGCATCGTGCAGGCGCTGCAGATCCTGGGCGACGAGGCCACCAAGCCGCTGGTCGTCCGCCTCGACGGCAACAACGTCGAAGAGGGCCGCCGCATCCTGGCCGAGGCCAACCACCCGGTCGTCACCGTGGTGGACACCATGGACGGTGCGGCCGACAAGGCCGCCGAGCTGGCTGCGGGGGCATGAGACGTGGCTATCTTCCTCAACGAGAACAGCAAGGTCATCGTTCAGGGCATCACCGGCTCTGAGGGGACCAAGCACACCGCTCGGATGCTGCGCTCCGGCACCAACATCGTCGGCGGCGTCAACGCCCGCAAGGCCGGGCAGACCGTCGAGATCGAGGGCAAGCAGCTCACCGTCTTCGGCTCCGTCAAGGAAGCCATGGAGGAGACCGGCGCTGACGTGTCGGTCGTCTTCGTGCCGCCGAAGTTCGCCAAGGACGCGGTGATCGAGGCGATCGACGCCGAGATCGGCCTGGCCGTGGTCATCACCGAGGGCATCCCGGTGCACGACTCGGCCTACTTCTGGGCGCACGCGAACGCCACCGGCAACAAGACCCGGATCATCGGGCCGAACTGCCCCGGCATCATCTCGCCCGGCAAGTCCAACGCCGGCATCATCCCGGCCGACATCACCGGCGCCGGCAAGATCGGCCTGGTGTCCAAGTCGGGCACGCTGACCTACCAGATGATGCACGAGCTGCGGGACATCGGTTTCTCCAGCTGCGTCGGCATCGGTGGTGACCCGATCATCGGCACCACCCACATCGACGCGCTCCAGGCGTTCCAGGACGACCCGGAGACCGAGGCCATCGTCATGATCGGTGAGATCGGTGGCGACGCCGAGGAGCGGGCGGCCGACTACATCAAGGCCAACATCACCAAGCCGGTGGTGGGCTACGTGGCCGGCTTCACCGCGCCCGAGGGCAAGACCATGGGTCACGCGGGCGCCATCGTCTCCGGTTCGTCCGGCACCGCCGCGGCGAAGAAGGAGGCCCTGGAGGCCGCTGGCGTCAAGGTCGGCAAGACGCCGAGCGAGACCGCCAAGCTGATGCGCGAGATCATCAAGGGCGGCCCGTTCCGCGTCGGTGAAGTGCGCGGCTGGGTCTCCC
>NZ_JBEOVY010000038.1:0-32890 GCF_040295745.1 Saccharopolyspora sp. NPDC002686 | reverse complement strand
GGCCGGGATAGGTGCTCAGACCTGGATAGGTGCGAGGGGTCAGTACCCGGCTCCGGCTTCTTGCAGGGCCTTCCAGAAGCCGTGGACGATCTCGTCGCCGGGGAGGCCGAAGGTGTTCAGCACGTTCGCCCAGGCCAGGGCGTCTCCGGACTGCGTGAGACCGTCCATCGCGCCCTTGTAGACCTCGTTGTCGTTGAGCAGTTCCCGGGGCATCGGTGCCGGGAACGCGGCCGGGCCCCACGTGATCGGCGCGGAGGGCGGGAGCACGAGGTCGCCGACGTCGGCGAAGTTCGCCGGGCGGGCCCAGTAGTTCCGGTTCGGGTCCGCGTCGCCGTAGGCGCCGTGCGCGGTGGGCAGCCGCTGCATCTCACCGGTGAACGCCTGCGCGTTGGAGATGGGGTTCGCGGCGTTGCACACGAGGTCGTCCTCCCGGCAGATGCTGGCGACCTTGACGCCGCGGAAGTCGCGCGGGCCGGGGGTGTGCATGCCCGGGCCGTCGGGAGCGACCGACATGATGCCGCCGGAGGGGCCCTGCGACGCGGTGTCGGCGACGTGCCTGCGCGGGTCGGCGATCAGCACGGCGTTGAGCAGCTCGTGCGGGACCTCGTTCTTCGCGGCCAGCAGCTCGACCGCATCACCGGAGATCAGCGCGCCGAACGAGTAGCCGACGAGGGTGACCGGCGAACCCGGGCACGCGCGGTGGAAGTCGAGGACCTTCTGCGCCAGGGCCGGGGCAGCCACCCGCCGCGTCTCGTCGAGGCTGTGCGGGTGCACGCCCGGCACGATCCCGTCGTCGTAGCGGAACTTGTCCATCTGCGCCCCGGCGGGCACGGTCGTCCCCGCGTCGTCCCAGGTCTTGCCGGTCAGGCCCCGGCCCCGACCGTCGGTCAGGACGTACAGGTGGCTGCAGTCCGCCGATGCGGTCTGCACCGGTTCGGCCGCCGCGACGTCGGCGGCCGCCAGACCGGTAGCGGTCAAGGCGACGGTGGACAGCGCCAGGCACGCCCTTTTCATCAGATGCATGCGAAACCTCTCCGATCGCGCGCGACGTCGACGTGCATTCCCCGAATGCGCGTTCGCGGCGCTGGACCATTTCAGGCGAATCGAGCCGGTTTACGGGGAGCATGCTCGCCGGGCGATGATCGCGAGTCAACCGGGTTCAGCGCGGAAATTGCGGTCGTCGACCGAATTTCACCGCCGCTTCATCGCCGCCCCGACTCGTCGCGCGGGTGAAATCCCTGGTAGCAGCCCAGGATGACACTGCCATCGAGTTTCTCCCCGAGGTATTCCGCAGGACCAATCGTGCTGCACAGCTGGGAAAATGTGAAAATCTGCCCGCTGCCCCGTGATTCGATCCAGGTGAGGAATTCGCCCTACTAAATGGGGTTCCCCGATTCACCGCGAGAGGTCAATCCGCGACGCGAGGTGCCAAGCGGTCTCGCAGTCGGAGGCCGATGACGGTTCCGGTTCCGTCGCGGCGGACGTCGATGGTCGTGCCGCGTTCGGCGGCCGGTTCGGTGATCACCAGTTCGTCCGCGCCGCACCACTCGACCCGCTCGATCGACGGCGGTTCCAGGTAGTAGCAGCCCGGTCGAGGTTCGGGTCGGTGGATGCGCACCGCCGCGCCGCCGTCCGGGTGCGGGGCGAGCTCCATGCGGTAGAAGGTCGCGTCGAACTCGCCGACCAGCTCGGTCGCGTCGGCGGGGGAGACCTCCGGTGGGGTTTCCGGCTCGACACCGGCCAGTTCGCGCAGCAGCGCGGCGCGGACCTCCTGGTTGACCTGGTCGCCGGACGTTCCGTTGGTCAGCAGCACGAAGGCGGCTCCGCGCTCGGGGATCAGGCACAGCTGCGTGCAGTACCCGATGGTCAGGCCGCCGTGGTGCACCAGGCGCACGCCGTCGACGTCGTCCAGCCGCCAGACCAGGCCGATCCGCTCGGTCGGTCCGCTGCGCTCGCGCTGAGGCGCGAAGGGCTCGGCCGGTGTCGCGCCGCCCAGGTGGTGGTCGGCGTAGCTGAGCATGTCGCGCACGCAGGACACCAGCCCGCCGCCGGGCACGTCCCAGCCGGGCAGTTGCCAGCCGCGCTGCCACCCCGCGGTGCGGGCCACCTCGAGCGGATCGCTGCGATGGGGCGCGGCCACGCGGTGGGTGATCACCTCGTCGGCCGCGGTGAAGGTGTGCGACATGCCCGCGGGTTCCAGCACCTCGGTGCGGACCAGGTCCGCGTAGCGCCGGCCGGTGACCACTTCGAGCAGCCGGCCCGCCACGATCAGCCCGGCGTTGCTGTAGGAGTAGTCGCTGCCGGGGGCGAACACCAGCGGCAGTCCGGCGATGTGCTCGACCCCGGTGGCGATCGAGTCGTCCGCGCCGTCCGCGAGCAGCCGGGGGCCGTTGAGGATCAGGTGGTCGCCGAACAGCCCCGACGAGTGGGTGAGCAGGTGCCGGATCGTGATCCGGCCGTCCAGACCGGAGTCCGGCAGGTGGTCGACGACCGGGTCGTCCAGTCCCAGCCGCCCGGACTCGGCCAGCTCGGCGAGCATCGTGGCCACGAACGTCTTGGACACCGAGCCGATCTGGAACAGCGTGCTTTCGTCGACCTGCAGCGGATGGTCCACATTGGTCACGCCGAAGCCGAAGTGCCTGCTGCCCTCCGGGGTGAGCACCCCGACGCCGACGCCGGGCACGCCCCACTGCCGCATCAGCGGCGGGACGATCTCGGTCAGCAGGTCGGCGATGTCGGTCATGCGGGTGCACCATCCTCTGCGGGCGGTCGGAGGGATTCGCCGGGGCGAAGCGGGAAGAAGCAGGACGTGGCCCGGTGGCCCGACTCGACCAGCGGGGGAGCGTCCTGCGCGCACTGCTCCTGGGCCTTCGGGCAGCGCGGGTGGAAGGCGCAGCCGGTCGGCGGATGCATCGCCGACGGCACGTCCCCGGCCAGCACCACGCGCTGCCGCCGCGCTTCGGCTTCCGGGTCGGGCAGCGGGATCGCCGACAGCAGCGACGCGGTGTACGGGTGGGCCGGGGCGGCGAAGAAGTCCGCGCGGTCGGCGACCTCGACCACCTTGCCCAGGTACATCACCGCCACCCGGTCGCACAGGTGCTTGACCACGGACAGGTCGTGCGTGATGAACACGTAGGTGAGGCCGAGCTCGCGCTGGAGGCCTTTGAGCAGTTCGAGGATCTGCGCCTGGATCGACACGTCCAGCGCGGAGACCGGCTCGTCGCAGATCACCACCTTCGGCCGCAGGGCGATCGCGCGGGCGATGCCCATCCGCTGCCGCTGGCCGCCGGAGAACTCGTGCGGGTAGCGGTCGCGGTGGTCCGGGTGCAGCCCCACCAGCTCCATCAGCTCCGACACCCGTCGCCGCACGTCGGGCTGCCGCTGGATGCGCAGCGGTTCGGCGATGATCTCGCCGACGCTGAGCCTGGGGTTCACCGACGCGGACGGGTTCTGGAAGACCATCTGGACGTCGCGGCGCAGCTGGGCCAGCTCGGCGCCCCGCTTGGCGAAGACGTCCTCGCCTTCGAGCAGGACCTGGCCGCTGGTCGGGGTGGCCAGCCGCAGCAGCAGCCGGGCGAGAGTGCTCTTGCCGCAACCGGATTCGCCGACCAGGCCGAGGGTTTCGCCCTTCCGCACGCCGAGGTCCACGCCGTCGACGGCCCGCACCAGGCCGCGGCGCTTGCCGAACAGCCCGCCGCGCACGGGGTAGTGCAGGGCCAGGTTCCGGGTTTCCAGGAGGTGTTCGCTCATCGGCCCGCCTCGTTCGGTTCGTCCAGCGCCGCCGCCAGCGCCCGGAACTCCGCCGCGGTGTGCACGCACGCGGCCCACCGGCCCTCGGCCTTGCGGTCCAGCACCAGATCGGTCGTGGTGCACCGGTCGTCGGCGAACCGGCACCGGGGCGCGAACGGGCAGCCCGGTGGGAGGTCGGCCAACGACGGTGGCTGCCCGCGGATCGGCTCGGGCGCGAGGTCGGCGTCGAGCCTGGGCACCGCGCGCAGCAGGGACCAGGTGTAGGGCATCAGCGGGTCCTGGAAGAGCTCCTTCGGGGTGCCGGACTCCACAGCGCGCCCGCCGCACATCACCAGCACGCGGTCGGCGATCTGGGAGACCACCCCGAGGTCGTGGGTGAGGATCGACATCCCGTGCGCCGCCTTGAGCTGCTCGAGCAGCTCAAGGATCTGGGCCTGGATGGTGACGTCCAGCGCGGTGGTCGGCTCGTCCGCGATCAGGACCTTGGGTCGTCCGGCCAGAGCCACGGCGATCATGGCCCGCTGCCGCATCCCGCCGGAGAGCTGGTGCGGGTAGTCCCGGGCGCGCCGCTCGGCGCTGGGCATCCCGACCTCGTCCAGCGCCTGCACGGCGCGCCGCAGCGCCTGCTTGCGCGAAACCCGCTCGTGGCTGCGGACCGATTCGGCGATCTGGTCGCCGATGGTGAGCACCGGGTTGAGGCAGGTGGTCGGGTCCTGGAAGATCATCGAGATCTCGCTGCCGCGGATCGCCCGCAGCTCGCGCTCGTCGGCGCTGAGCAGGTCGCGGCCCTGGTACCGGATCCGGCCGCCGGTGTAGCGGCACGGCGGCGACGGGTTGAGCCGCATGATGGACATCGCGGTCACGCTCTTGCCGGAGCCGGATTCCCCGACGATCCCCAGCGTTTCGCCTTCGTCCACGGAGAACGAGACGCCGTCGACCGCGCGGACCACGCCCTCCGGGGTGTGGAAGTGGGCCTGCAGGTCCTCGACTTCGAGCAGGGGCATCGTCATCGCACCGCCTTCGGGTCGAAGACGTCGCGGAAGCCGTCGCCGATGAAGTTCACGCACAGCACCGCGAAGGCGATCGCCAGACCTGGGAAGACGATGGCGAACTGGCTGGTGAGGAACACGTGGAAGCCGGCGCGGAAGGCGTCGGAGAGCATGGCACCCCATTCCGGTGTCGGTGCCTGCGCACCGAGCCCGAGGAACGACAGCGCGGCGATGTCCAGGATCGCCGCGGCGAGGCTGAGCGTGGACTGGACGATCAGCGGACCCGTGCAGTTGGGCAGCAGCGTGCGCAGGAGGATCCGCGCGTGACCGGCGCCCATCGACCGGGCGGCCTGCACGTAGTCGCTGTCCCGCAGCCCGATCACCGAGGACCGGACCACCCGGGCGATCTGCGGGACGGACACGATGCCCACCGCGAGCACGGCGTTCCACAGGCTCGGCCCGAGCGTGGAGACGATCATGATCGCGAGCAGCACGCTGGGGAACGCCAGCAGGACGTCCATCAACCGCATCAGCACGGTGTCGTACCAGCCGCCCCGGTACCCGGCGAGCAGCCCGATCGCCGTTCCGGCCGCGGTCGCCAGCGCGACCGCCAGCAGCCCGGCGGACAGCGTCACCCTGGTGCCGTGGATCAGCCGGGACAGGATGTCGCGGCCCAGCTCGTCCTGACCGAGCAGGTGCGCGCCACCAGGAGCTCGGAAGCGGCCGGCGAGGTCCTGCGCGTGCGGGTCGAAGGGCGCGATGACCGGTGCCAGCACGGCGACCAGCACGAGCAGTCCGAGCACGACGACCCCGAACACGGCCAGCCGGTTGGCGAGGAACGCGCGCCTGCGCCGGGACGGCCGGCTCCGAGCGGTCGGCGGAGCGGTGATCGCCATCAGTACCTCACTCTCGGGTCCAGGACCGCGTACAGGAGGTCGACCGCCAGGTTGACCAGCACGAACAGCAGCGATCCGTACAGCACCACGCCCTGGATCAGCGCGTAGTCGCGCTGGTACACCGCCTGGTAGGCGATCTGGCCGACGCCCGGCCAGGAGAAGATCGTCTCGGTGATCACCGCACCCCCGAGCAGCAGTCCGAGCTGCAACCCGATCACCGTGAGCACCGGCAGCATCGAGTTGCGCAGGCCGTGGCGGAAGGTCGTGACCAGCGGGTGGACCCCCTTCGCCCGCGCGGTGCGGATGAAGTCCTCGGCCAGCGTCTCCCGCAGGCTCGACCGGGTCATGCGCATGATCACCCCGCACGGGATGGTCGCCAGCGCGAGCGCCGGCATCACCAGGTGCGCCAAGGAGTTCCGGAAGGCGGCCCAGTCACCCGCGATCAGCGAGTCGACCAGGTTCAGCCCGGTGACCGCCGGCAGCGTCTCGGCGGCGGGCAGCCGTCCCGGGAACGGCAGCAGGTGCAGGTTCACGCCCAGCACCACCATCAGCAGCATGGCCAGCCAGAAGATCGGCATGCTCACGCCCGCGACGGCGAGCACCGAGGCGACCTTGTCCAGCAGCGAGTTCGGACGGCTGGCCGCCAGCGTGCCGAGCGCGATGCCGACAACAACGGCGATGGCCAGCGCGAACAGCGTCAGCTCCAGCGTGGCGGGAAGGCGCGCGGCCAGCTCGGAGACCACGGGGCGACCGGTCGCAGTGGACTCGCCCAGATCGCCCTGCAGCGCTCGGACGAGGAAGAGCCAGTACTGCGCGAGGATCGGCTGGTCCAGGCCCATCTCGGTGCGCAGCTGGGCGATCTGCTCGGGGGTGGCGTTCTCGCCCAGGATGACCTGCGCCGGATCGCCCGGGATCATCCGCACGGTGCAGAACACGATCACCGACACCCCGAGCAGCACCGGGATCAGCTGGCCCAGTCGGCGCACGGCGTAGGTCAGCACGGTCGCTCACCTCCTCGGTGCCCGAGGCGCGCCTCAGCGGCTGAGCGCATCGAGGTCGTCCATGGCGATGTTGGTGCCGAAGCCAGCGACGGAGGAGCGCAGCGCGACCGGTGGGCTGACGTAGGCGATCGGCAGGACCGGTACTTCGTCGTGCACGATGCGCTGGACGTTGGCGTAGAGGGCACGTTGTTCCTCCGGATCCGTGGTGACCCTGGCCTCGGCGAGCAGCGCGTCGACCTGCGAGTTCTGGTAGAAGGACAGGTTCGAGGAGCTCTCCGGCGTGGCGCTGGCGCTGGCGTACCAGTAGTTCAGCGGGAAGTAGGAGTCCACGCCGATCGTGGTGCCGCCGTAGATGGCGATGTCGTGCAGGCCCTTGCCGGTCCGCTCCGAGTAGGTGGCCAGTTCGTAGGTGACCAGTTCGGCGGTGATCCCGACGTCGGCCAGGTTCGCCTGCGCGACCTGGGCGACTCCCTTGCCGTCCGGCAGGTACGGGCGCGCGGTGGACATGTACCAGAGGCTGGTCCGGAACCCGTCGGGCAGACCGGCTTCGGCCAGCAGCTTCCGCGCCAGGTCGGGGTCGTGGGGGTGCGGCTGGATGGAGCGGTCGACGAACGCGGAGATGCCGTACAGCGGCGCACCCGCCACCTCGGCCCGTTCGCCGAAGAAGTGCTCGACGATCGTCGGTAGGTCGATCGCGTGCGCGATCGCCTTGCGCACCAAGGGGTTCTGGAACGGCGCGCGGCGGGTGTTCATGGCGAAGTAGCTGAAGCACTCCTGCGGGTGCTGCACGACGGTGAAACCCGAGGTGTCGCGGATCGCGTCGGCGTCCTGGGGGACGATGCCGTTGACCGCGTCCAGGCCACCGCCGACCAGCGCCGCCACCCGCGCCGTGCTGTCCGGCATGGGGGTGAGTACCACGGTGTCCACCGGCCGGCCCGGTCCGGTCGGCCGCTTCCCCCACCAGGACTCGTTGCGGCGCAAGGTGATTTTGCTGCCGTGCTCCCAGGACGCCAGGGTGAACGGGCCGGTGCCCACCGGGCGTTCCCAGAACCCGTCCACGTCCTGCCGGATCGCGGTGGGGGAGGCGATGCCGAACTGCGCGCCCGCGAGGGTGGGCAGGAACGGTCCGTAGGGTTCCCGGAGCGTGAAGCGCACCGCGTGCGAGCCGACCGCCTCGACGCCGCTGATCACCGACTTGTCGTCGAAACCGCCGAAGAGGTTCTTGTAGTAGGCGAACTTGCTGCTCTGCGGGCCGCCGCCCCGGTGGTAGGGGTGGTCGCTCTCCCGCCAGCGGCGGAAGTTGAACACCACGGCCTCGGCGTCGAGCGGGGTTCCGTCGTGGAACCGCACGTCTTCCCGGAGCTCGAAGGTGTACTGCCGCCCGTCGTTCTCGGGCGCGGGCACGGCTGCTGCCAGGGCCGGCAGCAGCGTTCCGTCCGGGGCGTAGCGCAGCAGCGAGTCGAAGATCTGGTGGATCACCGCGTAGGACTCGCTGTCGGTCTGGTTCATCGGGTCCAGCGAGGTGGCATCCGCGCTCCGCCCGTAGACGAAGGTCGCGCCACCGGTTTCGGCCCGCCCCGCGGTTCCGCAACCCGCAGCCCCGAGCAGCACTGCTCCGGCCCCGGCGAGCTGGAGCAGACCGCGGCGGGTCAGCTCCGGCCCGGTCCGGGTGAGCTTGTGCGTCATCGCCGCTCCCTCGTGGTGTTTCGGTGCGCCAGGGATTTCCACGTGGCGCGAGATCCTCGTGCGGTCCCGCGCGTCCGGAGCAGAACGGTTCCGGCGTCCCGCAGGTCGTGCGGGTCGGTGCCGTGAATCCCTTGATCTCGCGTCGGGTTGGTCTAGAGTGTGGACTCGCCTGCGGATGAACAAGCTCATTCGCTCGATTCGCTCATTTTCATCCCGTGGAGAGCGAGAAACGTGCATCAGGACTTCTCCGAGGACGATTTGGCGCTCATTCACGCCCTCCAGCTGTGGCCGCGCGCGCCTTGGGCGGCGCTGGCCCCGGTGCTCGACGCCTCGCCGACGGCGTTGGCGCAGCGCTGGACCCGGCTCCGGGAATCGGGGCTGGCCTGGATCACGGCGTACCCCGAGTACGGCGAGCTCTCCGGCGGCGCGATGGTCGCGCTGGTCGAGATGAACTGCGCCCCGGGCGCGGTGGACGACGTGGCCGGACGGCTGGAGCGGACCCACCGCGTGCACAACGTCGAACACGCCGCCCAGGGCCGGGACCTGCTGCTGACGGTGGCTGCCAGCTCGTTCGGCGAGCTCTCCGCGCTGCTGCTCGACGAGCTGCCGAAGCTGCCCGGCGTGGCGTCGCTGCACTCCCACATCGGGACCAAGCGGCACATCGAGGGAAGCCAGTGGCAGCTGGACGCGCTGGACCGGGCGCAGCGCGAGGCGATCCGGCACGCCGGGCGGGCCGAGCGGGACCGTCCCAGCGAGTCGATCTACTTGCGCTCCAAGGTCTTCGCGCCGCTGGTGTCCGCGCTGGCGCACGACGGCCGGGCGTCCGCGGCGGAACTGGCCGAACGGCTGGACCGGCCGACCTCCACGGTCCGCCGCCAGCTGGCCGCCCTGCTGCGCTCCCGGGCGCTCCGGCTCCGCTGCGAGGTCGCCCAGCTGCACACCCGGTGGCCGATCGCGGTGATCTGGTGGTGCCGGCTGCCCAACAGCGCCCTCCCCGAGGCGGTGTCCCGGCTGCGGGAGGACTCCCGGGTGCGGCTGTGCATGTCGGTGACCGGCTCGGCGAACCTCGTGGTCAACGCGTGGACGGCGAACATGGCGGACCTGATGAGCATGCAGGACGACCTCGAACGGCTGCTCCCGCCGGGAGGAATCGTGAACAACTCGGTGATCCTGCGGACCCGCAAGCGCGTCGGCTGGCTGATGCACCCGGACGGCCGCTGCACCGGTGAGGTCATCCCGCTCCCGGGTCCTTTGGCCGAAGCAGGCGCGGAGTCCTGACGTCGGGAGAGGCCGGCAGCTCGAAGCGAGCTGTCCACATCAGACGATATGAAGTCTGATGTGGACAGCTCGGTTCGCCGAGGTGCTAGCTCGTTGCCGTGGTCGGTGCGGTGAGCAGGCCTTCGGCGGCGTCCACGAGTTCGGCGATCCACGGCTGCGCGCTCTCGGCGGTGTCGTGCGGCCCGGCTCGTTCGTGGTCGGCGATCGTGTGCACGACGAGGTGCTCCAGCATGCGCAGGCGGGCCCGCGCCGTTGCTTCCGGCAAGTGCGACAGGTGCCGGCGGAGACCGCGCCACACCAGTCGCAGGCTCGTCGCGGTGTCCCAGTCCCACGCGGTGGAGTGGTGGGGATCGGCCGAGAACTGCGCGAGGAACCGGGCGTAGTAGCCGTGCGGTCCGGCCGCGGTCGTCGCGAGCGGGACGATGAACGCCTCCAGCAGCGGGCGCAGCTCGTCGTCGGGCCGCTCGACCTGCATCTCGGCGAGGTGTTGCAGGCGCTGCTCGTTGATGGTGCGCATCCGGTGGTCGAAGATCGCTTCGATCAGCGCGGACTTGTTCCCGAAGTGGTACTGGGCCGCGGACGTGTTGCGCTGGCCCGCCGCGGCGCCGACCTCGCGCAGCGACACCTCGCCGATGCCGCGCTCCGCGAACAGCCGCTCGGCGGCGAGGATCAGCTGCTCGCGCGTGTCGCGCTCAGGCGTGGCCGGGCTCGCCATCTCGTCTCCTCGGGGTGCGCTCGAGCGGTTCGACCCATTGTGACAGGTGCCTTGTGCGATTAACACATGCGCTTTAGCGTCTGGAACACGCGATTTAGCCTTGCCCGCACCGCCCGGACGCACGCCGGCCCTCGAGGAGGAGCACCGCCATGACCGCACCCGAGCTGGACTGGGACGACGACACCGATCGGCAGAACGCCACCCGCGGGCTGCTCGGCCGCCTCGACCCCTGCGTCATCCGCGATGCGTCTGGGCGCGTCGTCTGGGACAACGAGCGGTGGTCGTTCCTCGCGGAGGGCTGCCCAGGCACGGCGCACCCCGGGCTTTGGCGGCAGGGGCGGCTCAACGCCCTGGACGGCCTGTTCGAGGTCGTGCCCGGCGTCTACCAGATCCGCGGGTTCGACGTCTCGAACATGACGCTGGTCGAAGGCGACTCGGGAGTCGTCGTGGTCGATCCGCTGATCAGCGAGGAGTGCTCGGCCGCGGGGCTGGCCCTCTACCGCAGCCACCGCGGTCCGCGGCCGGTGACCGGGGTCGTCTACACGCACAGCCACGCCGACCACTTCGCGGGCGTGGGCGGTGTGGTGGACCGGGCCGACGTGGCAGCCGAGCGCGTTCCGGTGCTCGCACCTGCGGGGTTCATGGAGCACGCGGTCGGCGAGAACGTCTTCGCCGGTCCGGCGATGCTGGCCCGCGCGCGCTACATGTACGGGAGCAGGTTGCCGGCCGGCCCCGGCGGCGCGATCGGCTTCGGGCTCGGGCAGGGCACGTCGACCGGGCGGACCGGCCTGATCGCGCCGACCGGGTCGATCACCCGCACCGGGCAGGAGCGGGAGGTCGACGGGGTCCGGATGATCTTCCAGCTGACGCCGGGTACCGAGGCGCCCAGCGAGATGAACTTCCTGCTGCCCGAGCACGGAGTGCTGCTCGTGGCGGAGAACGCCAACCACACGCTGCACAACGTGCTGACGCTGCGCGGCGCCGAGGTCCGCGACGCCCGGGCCTGGGCGGGCTACCTGACGGAGACGATCCAGCTGTTCGGCGACCGGGCCGACGTGCTGGTGGGATCGCACCACTGGCCCACCTGGGGGCGCGCCGAGCTGATCAGGTTCTTGTCGGAGCAGCGCGACGCCTACGCTTACCTCCACGACCAGACCGTGCGGCTGATGAACCGCGGCCTGACCGGCGCGGAGATCGCCGAGGAGTTGCAGGAGTTCCCGCCATCCCTGGCGAAGGCGTGGCACGCGCGCGGCTACTACGGCTCGCTGAGCCACAACAGCAAGGCCGTCTACCAGCGCTACATGGGGTGGTTCGACGGCAACCCCGCGCACCTGTGGCAGCACCCGCCGGCCGAGTCCGCCCGGCGCTACGTCGAGTTCATGGGCGGCGCGGACGCCGTGGTGGACAAAGCGCGGAAGTCGTTCGCGGACGGTGATCTGCGGTGGGTCGCCGAGGTGCTCGCCCACGTGCTCTTCAGCGATCCGGACCACGCCGCGGCCCGGCAGCTCCAGGCCGAGACCTTCGAAGAGCTGGGGTACGGCGCGGAGAACGGCACGTGGCGCAACTTCTACCTCTCGGGAGCTTGGGAGCTTCGACGAGATCCCGAGGAGCGCCGGACCACGACGGGCAGCGCCAACCTGGCGATGGTTCCGGCGTTGTCCGTCGAGCAGCTCTTCCAGTCCTGGGCGGTGCGCTTGAACGGGCCCGAGGCCGCTGCGCACCGCATCCTGCTGCGCTGGGAATTCACCGATCTGGACGAGACGTGGACGTTGCTGCTCGCCAACGGCGTGCTCACCCCGATCCGAGGAGAAGCACCCCGCGGCGAGCAGCCCCACTGCGCGCTGCGGCTGGAACGCGGGGTGTTCGACCGGATCCTGTCCGGCCAGGCGGACTTCCCGGGTTCGATCGCCGCGGGCGACGTCGTTGCCGAGGGGGACGACCAGGCGCTGCGAACCCTGCTGGGGCTGCTGGAAGAACCGGCCCGATCGTTCCCCATCGCACTGCCCTGAGCCCCCTGCTGCGGACCAGCGGCCCCGGGTGCTCCGCAAATTCAATGGAATTTGGACATCCGATTTCCATTGAATTTGCGTGACCCCCTGGGAGTGCGTGACCCCTGGGAGGGCGCGAGGATCCGTTGCCGGCGGCTGGGTCGCGGTCGGTGAGCACAGTGGACGTCGGTGCGCGGGGATCGATTACAGTGGTGGGGTGGGGAAATCGGCTTCGGACGGCGATTGGGGAAACTCGGTCGGTGCGCGGGTGCGGGAGCTGCGCCGGGGGCGCGGCCTCACCTTGAAGCAGGTCGGCGAGCGCGCCGAGCTCTCGCACGCGTTCTTGAGCCAGTTCGAGCGCGGCCTGACGACCGCCAGCGTGAACACGCTGCAGCGCATCGCAGTGGCGCTGGGCACGACGGTGTCCGCGCTGCTGGCCACCCGCACCGAGCAGGAGATCGGCGTCCTGCGCGCGGGCGAAGGGGTCGCGGTGCCGAGGGCGGACGTGCCGGACGGCACCACGGTCCGGTCCCTGAGCCGCGCCGACTGGCCGGTGCAGCCGATCGAGTACACCGGCGGTCCGGTGGAGTTCGGCGACTACTTCGAGCACGTCGGGCACGAGATGCTGTACGTGGTGTCCGGGCGCATCGAGCTGGACTTCGCCGGTGGTCGGCGGGAGGAGCTCGGCCCCGCCGACGTGGTGACCTACCCGGGCAGCACCCCGCACCGGTGGCGGATCCTCGGCGATGAGCAGGTCCGGGTGCTGGTGATCGTCACCGATCGCTGAGGTCGGTTCAGCGCAGCAGCGGGACCACCTGTTCGCGGAAGCGGTGCATCTGCTCCTCGGCCATCGCGTAGGTGTGGCCCGGGAAGTGCGGGAAGACCACCAGGTGCTCCAGCCCGAGGGAGTCCTTGTGGTGCTGAACGGTTTCGGCGACCTCCTCCGGGGTGCCGACCGCCCACATCTTCTGCTCCGTCGACTGCTGCAGGGTCGGCACCAGACCGGGTTGCGCGGGCTTCCCGTCGTCTCCCCGGTAGCCGCGGCTCCACCCGAACGGCGCCAGCAGGTTCCAGAACTCGTCGTGCCCGGCACCGCCGATGCGCCAAGCGGTCTCGTGGTCGTCGGCGATGTGCACCGGCAGCACCAGGATCCGCTTGGCGCCGCTGGTGAGCTCGACGTCGTGGTGCTGCTGGTACAGCTCGGCGTAGCGCTCCCACTGGTCGCGGACGAACCCGTGGTACTGGTTCCACCAGACGCAGCCGTGGCCGACTTCGGCGGCGTAGCCGAGGGTGGGCGGGCTGGTGACGGCCTGCCAGATCTCCACGTCGTGCAGCGGGCCGGGCAGCAGCGTCAGGGTGTCCACCGAACCGTCCGGCCCGTGCGTGCCGGGAGGCGGCAGTTCGAAGAACTTCCCCTTGTAGGAGAAGGTTTCGTTGTCCAGCGCGGTGCGCACGACCTCCATGTACTCGGCGAACACCTCGCGGTTGTGCGCGTCGATCTCCTCGCGCTTGGCGTCCGATTCCAGGTAGCCCATGTCGGCCTGGTGCATGCCGAGGCTGCGCAGTTCGCGGGGGACCGTGCCGCGCCCAACGCCGAGCACCGCGCGCCCGCCGGAGAGGTTGAGCAGCGTGCTGAAGTCCTCGGCGAGCCGCAGCGGGTGCCACTGGGGGACGATGTTGAACATCGCGCCGACCTGGATGCGCTCGGTCTTGGCGACCAGGTGGGACTGCAGCATCAACGAGTTGGGGACGATCTCGTAGCCCTCGTGCTGGAAGTGGTGCTCGGCCAGCCAGTAGCTGTCGTACCCCAGCTCCTCGGCGCGCACGCCGAGCTCGACGAGGTTCTGGGTCGCCTGCCACACCTGCCGGCGGGTCGCGCGGCGCTGCCCGGCGGGCAGCGGGTTCCCGGCCAGCACGTCGGGCATCTCAACCGAGCCGAAGAAGAACACCCCGTAGCGCAAGACGACCTCCAAAATGTAAGTGATACCAACATTTCATGGCTCAGTGTCGCGCATATCCACTCCGAGTCAAGCGCCGATTTCCATCCTTGACTTGACGTAATCGCAGGTGCACGATCGTTTGAAATGTTGGCTCTACCAACATTTCGTCACCGGTCCTGCGCCATCCGCGCACCACGGTGCGTCCCAGGGAGGCCGTCATGGTCGAAGACCCCGCCAGAGCCGCCACCGAACCCACCGGTCCACCGCGCCGGGTCGCCGTCGAGCAGAAGGGGATCGAACCGGTTCTCGACGGCGAACGGCACGGATCACCGCTGTCGGCCTTCACCTTGTGGTTCGCCGGCAACCTGCAGTACTCGGCGCTCGCGGTCGGCGCGATCCCGACCGCGTTCCTCGGGCTGAACTTCGCCCAGGCCGCGCTCGCGCTCGTCGTCGGCACCCTCATCGGCAGCCTGCTGCTGGGCGTCGCCGCCACCATGGGGCCGCAGGCCGGAGCGCCGCAGATGGTGCAGTCCCGGGGCCCGTTCGGCTACTTCGGCAACTTCCTGCCCGTCGCGCTGCTGTTCCTGACCGGGTTCGGCTACTTCGCGGTGAACACCGTGCTCGGCACCTACATCGTCCGGGAGCTGTTCGGCATCCCGTTCCTGGCCGCGCTGGTCGTGGTGGCGCTGGTGCAGATCGTCATCGCCATCATCGGCCACGACTTCGTGCACCGCGTCGAACGGGCCCTGGTCGTCGTGATGGCCGTGCTGTTCCTGATCATCACCGGGTACGGTCTCGCGCGCGGCGACTTCGCGGCGGGCGGTGATCCGGGCGCGAACACGCTCACCGGGGCGATGCTCATGACGGTGGCGATCAGCTCGTCGCGCACCTTCGGCTGGGCGATCGGTGCCTCGGACTACACCCGTTACCTGCCCCGCGAGACCAGCAGGCGTCGGCTGCGGTGGTCGGCGTTCGGCGGTGCGGCCATCGCCGGGCTGTGGATGCACCTGCTCGGCGCCGCGATCGGCACCGCCATCTCGCCGAGCAGCCCGACCGATCTCGTCACCCAGCTCATCCCGAACGGACTGGCGGTGCTCGCGCTGCTGGCCCTGCTGGCGTCGACCGTCGCGGGCAGCGTGCTCGACATCTACTCCGGCTCGCTGGCCCTGCTGATGGCCGACATCCCGCTGCGCCGCTGGGTTTCCGCGCTGCTGACCGGGATCCTGGGCGCGGCGCTGGGGTGGTGGGCCGGGCACACCGAGGGGGCGGTGTTCGAGAACTTCCAGAACTTCCTGTTCCTAGTGGGCTACTGGATCGGCCCGTGGCTGGGTGTCGCGCTGGTCGAATTCCTGGTGCACCGCAAGCGGGGCGTGGACGTCGACGTCTTCTACGACCGCTCTCGGCGGGTCCGGCCCGGGCTGCTGGCGTTCGGGATCGGCGTGGTGGTCTCGATCCCGTTCATGCACCAGAGCCTGTTCACCGGACCGATCGCCGCCGCGCTCCCGCAACTCGGCGACATCACCTACTGGGTCGGCGGCGTGGTGGCCGCGGCGGCCTACTACTTCCTGACCCGGGAACCGGAGGCGAGATGACCGGCAAACGCGGCCTGGGGCCGCTCTTCTACGGCGACGTCGAGCAACCGTGGAGCCGCGGCGCTGCCGCCGGGGAGTTCCTCTTCCTCAGCGGGATCGACGGGGTGGTGGACGAGCAGGGCAGGGCCGTCGCGGGGATCGCCGAGCAGACCCGGACGACGCTGGACCGGATCCGCGCGCTGCTGGCCGACGAAGGCGCTGAACCGGACGACATCGTGCAACTGGACCAGTTCGTCGCCGACCCGGCCGAGCGCGCCGAGTACATGCGTGCCCGCGACGAGTGGTTCGCCGAGCACGCGCCGAAGCTGCTCGACGAGCGCTCCTACGCCTCGCTGCTGATCTACCCGGCGCTGGCCACTCCGCAGATGCGGGTGGAGATCCGCGCAGTGGCGCGGAAGAAGGAGGAATCGTGATCGTGTCCCGCTCGTTCGCCGAGTTGAGCGCCGCCGACGTGAGCACCGTCCGCTCGTCGTCGGTGGCGGTGCTGCCGGTGGGGGCGATCGAACAGCACGGCCCGCACCTGCCGCTGAACACCGATGCGCTGGTCGCCGAGGCCGCCGCGCGGGCGGTGGTCGACCAGCGCGGGCAGGAGCTCGACCTGTGGTTGCTGCCCGCGCTGGCGTTCGGCCGGTCCGTCGAGCACGTCTGGGCGCCGGGCACGCTGTCGCTGTCCACCACGACCTTCGCCGCGGTGCTCGACGACATCGGCCGGTCGGTCGCGGCAACCGGCATCCGGCGGCTGGTGTTCGTCAACGGGCACGGCGGCAACATCTCCGAGATCCACACCGCGTTGCGCGACATCCGGTTGCGGCACGGCCTGATGACGTTCGCCACCAACACCTTCGTCCCCGTCGAACGCGACGAGTCCTTCGCCGACGCGGAGCGCGGTCTGGGGATCCACGGCGGTGCGATGGAGACCTCGCTGGTGCTGCACCTGCGGCCGGACCTGGTCGACCTGTCCGCCGCGCGCCCCCGGATCCCCTTGCGCCTCAACGACAACGAGCACGTCCGGTTCGGCGGCAGCGTCTCCTTCGGCTGGCTCTCCGACGACTTCGGGCCCGACGGCTACCTCGGCGACCCGACCCGGGCCACCGCCGAAGCCGGTGAACGCGGCTTCGCGGCGCTGGTGGCGGCGCTCGGTGACCAGCTCGCCGAGGTCGCCGAGTTCGACTTCGCCCACTTCTCGTGAAGGGATCGGCCATGCAGCACGGCGAATCGACCGGTGGAGGTCCGCTGATCGTCGGGATCGGTGGTACGACGAGGGAAGGTTCCTCCAGCGAACGCGCGCTGCGCTACGCGCTGGGGGTGACCTCGGAGCTCGGCGCGAGGACGCTGGTGTGCGCCGCGACCGAGCTCGACCTGCCGATGTACCGGCCGGAGGAATCCGACCGCAGCCCCGGGGCGGCGCGGCTGGTGGCCGCGCTCCGCCGGGCGGACGGCGTGATCATCGCTTCGCCCGGCTACCACGGCGCGGTCTCCGGGATGATCAAGAACGCCCTCGACTACACCGAGGACCTGCGCACCGACGTCCGCCCGTACCTCGACGGGAGAGCGGTCGGCTGCATCGCGGCGGCCGCCGGCTGGCAGGCATCGACCTCGACGCTCGCCCAGCTGCGCGCCATCACGCACGCCCTGCGCGGCTGGCCGACCCCGCTCGGCGTCGCGATGAACTCGGCGCTGCCGTGCTTCGACGACGCCGGGACCCCGACCGGTCAGCCCGCGGACCAGCTGCGCGCCATGGCCCACCAGGTCGTCGAGTTCGCCCACCGGAGAGCCCGCGGCCCAGTTCCGCTGGCGGGCTGACGCCGACTCGCCGGACGAGCGCTGCTGCACCCGGTCCTGTCCTTCGCGACCGGGGCTCCTCCTTGGTCAAGATTGTGACTAGTCTGGTTTTTGACTACGGTGGCTGTGGTCGACTTCGAGCGAGGAGTGATGTGCGGTGGCGTTGCGGCATGCGGTGCTCGCCGCGTTGCTGGACGGTGAGCACAGCGGCTACCAGCTGGCCAAGGCTTTCGACGTGGGCATGGCGAACTTCTGGCACGCGCTGCCCCAGCAGCTCTACGCGGAGCTGGCGAAGCTGGAGCGCGAGGGTTTGCTCGCCGGCCGGGAGGTCGTGCAGGAGAGCCGGCCGAACAAGCGGCTGTTCTCGGTGACCGATGCCGGGCTCGCCGAACTGCACCGGTTCGCCGCCGCGCCGTCCAAGCCCTCGTCCATCCGCGACGACCTCATGGTCAAGGTCGCGGCCGCGGACTCGGTCGACGCCGCTGCGCTGATCGAGCAGCTGGAGGAGCGGGCGGGGATCGCCGCCGCGAAGATCGAGCTGTTCGAGCAGCTCCTGCGCAAGATGCGCGGTGACCTCGACGAAGCGGAATTCCTGGCTCGAGGTGCTCGGATCGGCCCCTACCTGACGTGCTTGCGGGGGCGGCGGTTCGAGCGCGAGAACCTGGACTGGTGCAACGAGGCGGTTTCCGTCCTGAGGGCGAGGGAGGGCTCGGATGCCCAGTCGTGACCGCACGCGGGAAGCGCACGGCTACCAGCGGTTCGTGGCGCTCGGCGACAGCCAGACCGAAGGGCTCAACGACGGCGACGAGGTGGTGGGGTACCGCGGTTGGGCCGACCGCCTCGCCGAGCACTTGGCGGTCGGGAACCCGCAGCTGGAGTACGCGAACCTCGCGGTGCGCGGTCGGTTGGCCCACGAGGTCCGCGCGGAGCAGGTGCGGCCGGCGCTGGAGCTGGCGCCCGACCTCGTCACCGTCATGGCCGGTGTGAACGATCTGATCCGCCCGCGCTTCGACGCCGAAGCCGTGAGCGGTCACATCGAGCACGTGCTCAGCGCGTTCGCGGCCGCAGGCGCCACGGTCGTCACCTTCACCTACCCGGACCCGGGGCTGCGCATGGCGGTCGGACGGTTGCTCACCGCGCGGACCCGGGAGCTCAACGACCGCATCCGGGCAGCGGCGAACCGCCACGGTGCCGTGGTCGCGGACCTGTCCGCCCACCCCGTCACGTCCGATCCCCGGCTGTGGAGCGGCGATCGGCTGCACCTGAACGCTCTCGGGCACACCCGGTTGGCCGCGGCTGTCGGGCACACCCTGGACCTGCCGGGCAGCAGCGCCGATTGGGGCGAACCCCTCCCAGCGCAGCAACCGGTTCCCGGGCTGCGCCGGGCAGGGGAGGAGCTCCGGTGGGTGGCGGGATTCGTCGGCCCCTGGATCGGTCGCCGGATCCTCGGCCGGTCGTCGGGTGATGGTCGCGGCGCGAAGCGCCCGGTTCTCGAACCCGTGCACGTGGCGTCCCGCGCCGAGAGCTGACGTGCGGCGAATGTCGGTGCGGGGCAACTAAGTTCCGGCTACCAGGTTGAACGTGCCGGTGAGCTGGTTCAGGACGACGAGCCCTACGACGTCGGCGATCGCGTGGTCGCTCCATCCGTTCCCGGTGAGCGCGGAGATCTCCTCGTCGGTGATCGCCGCTGGTTCCACGAGCACCTTGAGCGCGAAGGCGATGAGCTCGGCCTCCCGGGGGTCGGTGGAGGTCGCCTGCCGGGCGAGTGCGATGTCGGAGTCGGTGAGACCGGCTTCCTTCGCCGCTTCGCGGTGCGCGTTGAGGCAGGTCTCGCAGCCGAGCCATTCCTGGACGGCCAGGGAGATCTTCTCGCTGAGCGCGCGGGGCAGCTTGATGCGCTTCACGGCTCTGGAGAGCGAGAGGTAGCCCTGGAGGAGCGCGGGCGAGTGGGCCATCGTGCGGATCATCTCTCCAGCGGATCCGTGGCGGGCGATGATCTCCTCGAGCTGCTCGCGTGACTTGGCGGGGGCTTCCGCCGGCTCCAACGCCTTCAAACGTCGCATCGCATGTCCTCGGGTTCGGAGGGCCGATCCAGTAGCTGGATATATACCCCCTATGGGTATGACGATCAACCATGTCACATACGCCTGGTGGGTATGCGGTGAATCACATTGCGCCGCGGCTCGGCCGTTGGCATATTTCTCGCCATCGGAGCATATACCCCTAGGGGGTATGTGGGAGGAGATGACGATGAACGAGTCGACGCATGCCGGCCACCACGGGCACACCGGCGCCCACCACGAGCACGCTGCCGCCCACCACGGACACGGGGGCGCGCCGGGAGGGCTGCAGATCTCGAAGGACGGCTACACGTTCGCCCCGGAAACCGCGCGGCTGGTCGCGGGGGAGGCCGCCGACTACCGGTTCCGGATCCTCGGTCCCGGCGGAACCGCCGTGACCTCGCTGGCCGAGGTGCACGGGAAGAAGATCCACCTCATCGTGGTCCGCCGGGACCTCACCCGCTTCTGGCACGTGCACCCGGTCGAAGTCGGCGGCGGGACCTGGTCGGTGCCGCTGGACCTGGTGGAGGCGGGGGAGTACCGGGTGTTCGTCGACTTCCAGCCCGAGGGAGCGGCCGGGCTCACGCTCGGCGCGGACCTGGCGGTCGCCGGCGACTACCAACCGCGTCCGGTGCCGGAGGTGGCCGCGGTGTCGGAGGTCGACGGCTACGAGGTCGTGCTCAACGGCGAACTGGTGGCAGGACAGGCGAATCCGCTCACCCTCGAGGTGCGCCGCGGCGGCGCACCGGTCACCGATCTGCAGCCGTACCTCGGCGCCTACGGGCACCTCGTCGCGCTCCGGCTCGGCGACCTCGCGTACCTGCACGTCCACCCGGACGGTTCGCCGGACGACGGTGCGACCCTCCCGGGACCGGAGGTCGCGTTCCACGCGGCGGTGCCCGGGCCGGGTACCTACCGGCTGTTCCTCGACTTCAAGCACGCGGGAGCAGTTCGCACCGCCCAGTTCACGGCGGTCGCCGGGTGACCCGACCGCTGCGGGCGGGCTCCGCCGGGGCCCACCCGCAGTTCCCGACACCGCGCTTCGCCTCCGGATGCAGCCGATTTCTCGTGCTCCCGCACAGCACGGTCCCCTGCGGTCACCGGCCGGGATCAAAATTCCATTGAAATCGGACCTCCGATTTCCATTGAATTTGCGGAAGTCGACCGGACGTCGGAACCTTCTGCCGCTGGGGGCAGTTCGGGGATCAGGTCTGGTCGTCTTGCTGCTCGTCGCTGGCCAAGGCGACGAGGACCGCGGCAGCGTGTTCCGGGCGGGTGACGTCGCGGCCGGTGAGCTCGGCGAAGCGGTGCAGCCGGTTGAGCACCGTGTTGCGGTGGCAGAAGATCTCGTTGGCGACAGCGCTGATCGAACCGGACTTCAGGTAAGCGCGCACCGTCTCGAACAGCCGCTCCCGTTCGTGCGGGGTCGTGGCGTCCACCGACGGCAGCACTTCGTCGCGCAGCGCGGCGCTGATCTCCGGTGATCGTGCTGCGACGACGTGCGCCCACCGCTCGACGAGCCGGTGCGGACCGCCTTGCCCGGCCGAGGTGGTCGCGGCGACCTCCACGCTGATCCACAGCGCGCGCGGGAGGTCGGCGAGCCCGTCCGCGATCGGGCCGATGCCGCACGGCACCCCGTCGAGCCAGCGGGCCGGTGCTCCGTGCGACCGGGGTGGCAGCTCGGCGATGAGGATCTGCCGGCGGTCGATGGTCTGCACGTGGACCGGAACCGCGCTCGCGCGCAGCTGATCGGCGACCTGGCGCAGCGGCCGCGGCGCGTCGGAGGGCGCGGCGGCGACCAGGAACCGGCCCTTCGGGTCCATGTCCAGCACCTGCGCGACCTGCGCGACGATCTGCGCGTCGCGACCCCGGGTCGCCAGCAGCGAATCCACCAGGCGGCTGCGCTCGTGCTCGCGTTCCCCGGCCAGCGCGTCGGCTTCTTTCGCGTAGGCCATGTGGACCCCGGTGCTGTAGTCCTCGACGACGTCCCAGACGCGAACCGTGTTGTGCACCATGCGCGGGAGTTCGGACGGGTCCACCCGCCGCAGGAACGCCGACCACAGCACCCGGAAGTCCAGGCGCACCGCGCGCAGCAGCACGTCCAGCGGTACGCCGAGGTGCACGCGCCGACGTCCGATCCGTTCGCAGGAGTTCTCGAGCCGCTGCGGAACGGGGAGGCCTGCGATGGTGCGCAGGAGGAATTCGATGCTGGCCGCCGCGTCGTGGCGCAGCTCGTCCTCCGGGACGGCGCCGCTGGCGTAGGGCTCGATCGCGCTGAGCTCGGCGAGGAAGTCGTCGACCAGTTCGTCCAGGTCGGTCAAGCACGCGTGCACCAGGTCGCGGAGCTGCCCGGCGGACATGACCTCGAGGTCCGGCATGTGCGTGCGCCCATCTCGTCGGGATCTGCGGTGGTCGATCGCCCATTATGCTGGGTGATCAGCCGGCGTCCAGGCCCGATTTCCGCCTCCCGGCGCCGCATTCGGATGTGCATCTGCCCAGGTTCGGGGCTGCAGGTAGCGACGTTTCGTCATTGTGCTGGGCTCCTGCCGCGCGCAGGCTGTCCGCAACCATTCGCCGGGTCGAGCAACGGAGTTGCCATGACATCTGCTGCGACGAGGGGCGCACCGCGCGTGACCGATGCCGAGGCGAGGCGGATCGCTTTCGCCGCGTTCGTCGGCACCGCGCTCGAGTGGTACGACTACTTCCTCTACGGCACCGCCGCTTCGATCGTGTTCAACCGCCTCTACTTCGTCAGCGGTGACCCGCTGGTGGCCACGCTGGCGGCCTTCGCGTCGTTCGCCGTGGGGTTCGTGGCCCGGCCGATCGGCGCGGTGATCTTCGGGCACGTCGGTGATCGCCGCGGTCGGCGCACCTCGCTGCTGATCACGGTGACGATGATCGGTGTGGTCACCGCGCTGATCGGTGTGCTGCCCGACTTCGCCGCGATCGGCGTCGCAGCCCCGGTCCTGCTGACGCTGCTGCGCGTGCTGCAGGGCATCGCCGTCGGCGGTGAGTGGGGCGGTGCCGTGACGCTCGCGGTGGAGCACGCGCCGCCGGAACGCCGCGGCCGGTACGCGGCCCTGCCGCAGGTCGGCTCGCCGATCGGAACCCTGCTGTCCTCGGGCGCTTTCGCGCTGGTGTCGCTGATGCCCGCCGAGTCCTTCGACGCCTGGGGCTGGCGACTTCCGTTCCTGGCCGCGGTTCCGCTCCTGTTCGTCGCGCTCTACCTGCGTCGACGCGTCGAGGAGTCGCCGCTGTTCACCGAACTGCTCGAACAGCAGGAGCGCTCCTCGCTGCCGGTCGTGGAGGTCCTGCGGAGGTCCTTCGGTCGGGTGCTGACCGGCCTGGCGGCCTCGCTGCTCGGCGTGGGCGGGTTCTACCTGCTGACGACGTTCGCGATCAGCTACGGGACCGAAACCCTCGGCCTGTCCCGCTCCTTGATGCTCGGCGCGACGCTCGTGGCTGCGGTCGTGGAGATCGCCATCCTGCTGTTCTTCGGCCGCCTGGCCGAACGGATGGGCCCGGGCCGGGTCTGCGTCGCAGGGGGTGTCGCCTCCGCTCTCGTCGCGTTCCCGGTGTTCTGGCTGATCGACACGAAGAACCCGGTCTTGGTGGTCCTGGCGATCACGATCGGGGTGGCGTGCCTGTCGGTGCCCTACGCGGTCGCGGGCTCGCTGCTCACCGAGCTCTTCCCACCCCAACTCCGCTACAGCGGCGTCTCCATCTCGTTCAACCTGGGTGGAGTGGTCAGCGGTTTCGTCCCCCTGATCGCCACCTCGGTCCTGGCGGCCAGCGGCGAGCAGTCCTGGTCGGTGGCCTTGGTCCTCGTGGCCCTCTCGGTCCTGACCGCGCTGGGCGGAGCCCTCGGAGAACGCCTCCGGCTCGAGGACGAGGTGACCGCCACCTGATCCCGCCGCCCCACGAGGTGGAAGGCACCTCGGACTCGGCCGAGGTGCCTTCCACCGGTGCGAGGCGTTAGAGGCGGCCGCCGGCGTTGGTGTCCCCGGAGAGGCGTTGGGCGAGGTAGACGGGGACGGTGGAGAAGACGATCAGGACCGCCGCGACCACGTTGACGATGGGGGCCTGGTTGGGGCGGAACAGGTTGTTGAGGATCCAGATCGGCAGCGTCTCCATGCCGGTGCCGAGGGTGAACGTGGTGACGATGATCTCGTCGAAGGACAGCGCGAACGCCAGCAGGCCGCCGGCCAGCAGGGCGGAGCGCAGCATCGGGAACGTCACCTGGGTGAACGTCGTGATGCCGTTGGCGCCGAGGTCCATCGACGCCTCCTCGAGGTTGCCGCCCATCCGGCGCAGGCGGGCCACGACGTTGTTGAACACCACCACGATGCTGAACGTCGCGTGCGCGACGATCACCGTGAACAGGCCGAGGTCGATGCCCAGGATGGTGCGGAAGGCGTTGTTGAGCGCGATGCCGGTGACGATGCCCGGCAGCGCGATCGGCAGGATGACCAGCAACGACACCTGGTCGCGGCCGAAGAAGCGGAACCGCTGCAGGGCGAAGGCGGCCATCGTGCCGAGCACCAGCGCGATCGCCGTCGAGACCACGCCGACCAGCGCGCTCGTCGCCAGTGCGTCGAGGGCGCCCTGGTTGCCCAGCGCCCGCTGCCACCACTCCAGGGTGAAGCTCGAGGGCGGCCAGGCGAAGGTGGTGTCGGCGTTGACCGAGTTGAGCAGCACGACCAGCAGCGGGAAGTAGATCACCGCCAGGCCGAGCACGAGCGCGCCCAGCAGCACCAGCCGGGTCGTTCGGGTAGCACTCATCGCAGCGGCTCCTAGAGGTTGTCGAGTGCACCGGTGCGGCGCACGGCCGCCAGGTAGCAGAGCATGATCACGACGGGGACGGTGGCCACCGTCGCGGCGAACGGCAGGTTGTTGGCCGCGCCGATGTTGTCGTAGACGACGTTGCCCAGCATCTGGTTGGTGCCGCCGACGATCTTGACCGCGATGTAGTCGCCCAGCGACAAGGAGAACGTGAAGATCGAGCCCGCCACGATCGCCGGGAAGACCAGCGGCAGCACCACGGAGCGGAAGCTGCGCCACGGCTTGGCCCCCAGGTCGCTGGAAGCGTCCACGAGGGACTCCGGGAGCCGTTCCAGACCCGCGTAGATCGGCAGGATCATGTACGGCAGCCACAGGTAGGACAGCGTGATGACGGTGGCCAGCAGCCCGTACCCGGGCGAGTCCAGGCCCAGCGGGCTCAGCAGCCAGTGCACGACCCCGTTGCCGGAAAGCATGACCCGCCACGCGTAGGCCTTGACCAGGTAACTCGCCCACAGCGGGGTCATGATGGCGATGACCAGCAGCCGTTGCGCCCGGGGCGAGGCGAACTTGGCCATGTAGTAGGCCATCGGGAACGCGATCACCGCGTCCACGACCGTGACCAGCAGGGCGATCCCGAGCGTGCGCAGCGTGACGGTGCGGTAGACCTCGTCGGTGAGCAGCGTCGTGAAGTTCTCCAGCGACCACTCGATCACCACCTTGCCGGTGAACGGGTCGGTGCGCCAGAACGCGGTGATGAACAGGGCGGCCAGGGCTCCGAGGTAGGCCAGTCCGAGCCACAGCATCGGCGCGGACAGCAGCAGTCCCAACCGGAGCTTCGGTCTGCGGTACAGCAAGCTCGACGACCGGCGCGGTGCGCGCTCGGTGGTGACCGTGGTTGTCATCTCTCTCGTTCCTCGCTCATCGGGGGTGGGGCGGTCGGTGGCTCCCGCGGGCCACCGACCGCGCGTGCCGCGTCAGCCCTTGATCTCGGTCCAGGCGCGGGTCCACTCGCCGTAGTCCTTGCACTTGACGTCGGTGCGCCCGTCCAGGCACTGCTCGATCGGCGTCGTCCAGTACCAGATCCGGGAGGCGAAGTCGGCGTCACCGGCGTGGTAGGTCGCGCAGTGGTTGCGGTCCTCGGTCAGCTCGCAGGACTTCGGGTTGGCCGGGGACTCGCCGAAGTACTCGGCGACCTTCGCGTTGGCCTCCGGGCTCACGATGTGGTCGAGCCACTTGTAGGCGCAGGTCTTGTGCTGGGACTTCGCCGAGACCATCCAGGTGTCCGACCAGCCGGTGGCGCCTTCGCTGGGCAGCGTGGCGGCGATCGGCGCCCCTTCGGACTGGGTCAGGTTCACCGTGACCTGCCAGGCGGTTCCGACGTGCGCGTCGCCGTTCTTGAGCGCCTGGCTCTCCTTGAGGTAGTCCGACCAGTACTCGCTGACCATCGGCCGCTGCTGCTTGAGCAGGTCGACGGCGGCCTGGAACTGCTTGTCGTCGAGCGCGTAGGGGTTCTTGATGCCAAGCTCGGGCTGGTGCTGCATCAGGTAGAGCGCCGCGTCGGCGATGTAGATGGGGGAGTCGTAGGCGATGACCTTGCCCTTCTGCGGCGAGTTCTGGTCGAACATCACCGACCACGAGTCGGGGGCGGGCTGCACCTTGTCCGTGCGGTAGGTCAGCAGGTTCGCGCCCCAGCCGTGCGGCACGCCGTAGGGGGTGCCGTTGACGCTGTTCCACGGCTTGTCCTTCAGGAACGGGAACACGTCGTTGTAGTTGGGCACCAGCGCCGGGTTGATCGGTTCGACGTCGCCGGCCGCCACCAGCCGCAGCGAGGCGTCGCCGGAGGCCGAGATGACGTCGTACTGGCCGGTCTTCATCAGGTTCACGGCCTCGTCGGAGGTGCCGAACGGCTTGACGTTGACCTGGCAGCCGGTGTCCTTCTCGAACGACGTCACCCAGTCCACCGCCGGGTCGTTGGAACCGTCCTCGGCGTATCCGGGCCAGGCCAGGACGTTGAGCTCGCCTTCGGGCTGGCCGAGTTTGTCGAGAGCGGGCAGCGCGGGTGGGGTGAAGCCCTGGGCGCCGGGCGTCGAGTCGGAGGAACCGCCCGTGCCGCAGGCGGTGACCGCGGTGGCGGTGGCCAGCACACCCGCGAGCAGGCTCAACTTCTTGCGGTGACGCATCGGATTTCTCCTGTCCGTAGCAGGGATCAGTGTTTCGCTTCGGTGAGGCAGAAGCTGTGCTCGTCGCGCCAGACGAGGCGGACTTCGCTGCCGGTGGGGTGCTCGAGTGCCCCGGCGCCGGTGTTGGGGCGCACCACCGACAGCCGGGCGCCGGCGTGCAGCGACACCTCGTAGCGCACCGACGCACCGGCGTAGACGGCATCGGTCACCGTGCCGGTCGCGCTGGTTTCCCCTGGTGCGGCACCGATTTCGCGGTCGGCGTCGATGCGGATCTTCTCCGGCCGGATGCTGTAGATGCCCCGGCTGCCGATGACCGCTTCGGCGCTGGCGCCGCTGAGCAGGTTCGAGGTGCCGACGAATCCGGCGACGAACGGGCTGGCGGGCCGCTCGTAGACCTCCGCGGGCGTGCCGACCTGCTCGATGCGCCCCTGGTTGAACACCGCGATGCGGTCGCTCATCGTCAGCGCTTCGTCCTGGTCGTGGGTGACGAAGACGAACGTGATGCCCACCTCGCGCTGGATCTGCTTGAGCTCCAGCTGCATCTCCTGCCGCAGCTTGAGGTCCAGCGCGCCCAGCGGTTCGTCGAGCAGCAGCACCTTCGGCCGGTTGACCAGCGCTCGCGCCAGCGCCACGCGTTGGCGTTGACCGCCGGAGAGCTGAGCGGGCTTTCGGTCGCCGTGCTCGCCGAGCCGCACGCTGCGCAGCGCTTGCAAGGCGCGTTCGCGACGTTCGGCCTTCGGCACCCGCTTGACCCGCAGCCCGTACTCGACGTTGCCGAGCACGCTCATGTGCGGGAACAGCGCGTAGTCCTGGAACACCGTGTTGACGTCGCGCTGGAACGGCGCCGCGGCGCTGACGTCGTGACCGTCGAGCTCCACGGTGCCGCTGGTGGGCAGCTCGAAACCGGCGATCATCCGCAGCACCGTCGTCTTGCCCGAACCCGACGGGCCGAGCATGGAGAAGAACTCCCCGCCGGCGATGTCGAGGTCGACCCCGTCCACGGCGTGCACCTGGCCGAAGGACTTGCGCAGCTCGCGCAGCCGCACGGCCGGCTCGGAGCCGTTCGCGGCCTCCGCCGACGAGCTGCCGACCAGCGTTGAAGTTGAATTCGGCGACATCGTCTGCCTTCCTGATTTCTGGGCGGTGGTCAGAAAGCGCTCATGACGTGCTTGACGCGCGTGTAGTCCTCGAGCCCGTAGAGCGAGAGGTCCTTGCCGTAGCCGGACTTCTTGAACCCGCCGTGGGGCATCTCGGCGACCAGCGGGATGTGGGTGTTGATCCAGACGCAGCCGAACTCCAGCTCGCGGGACATCCGGGTGGCGCGCCCGTGGTCGGCGGTCCACACCGAGGAGGCCAGGGCGTAGTCGACGCCGTTGGCCTTGGCCAGCGCGTCGTCCTCGTCGCTGAAGCGCTGGACGGTGATCACCGGGCCGAAGACCTCGTTCTGCACGATCTCGTCGTCCTGGCGGACGTCGGAGATCACGGTCGGTTCGAAGAAGTAGCCCTGGTCGCCGACGCGCTTGCCGCCGGTGCGGACGACGGCGTGGTCGGGCAACCGCTCGACGAATCCGGACACCCGCTCCAGCTGGGCGGCGTTGTTCAGCGGGCCGTAGGCCACGTCCTCGTCGTCGGGCATCCCGGTGCGGGTCGCCTCGGCCTGCTCGACCAGCGCGGCGACGAACTCGTCGTGCACCGATTCGTGCACCAGGACCCGGGTCGCGGCGGTGCAGTCCTGACCGGCGTTGAAGAACCCCGCGGCGGCGATGCCTTCCGCGGCGGCAGGCAGGTCGGCGTCGGCGAAGACCAGCACCGGGGCCTTGCCGCCCAGTTCCAGGTGCACGCGCTTGAGGTCGGTGGCCGCGGCACCGGCGACCTCGATCCCGGCGCGCACCGAGCCGGTGATCGACGCCATCGCCGGCGTCGGGTGCGTGATGAGCGCGCGGCCGGTGTCGCGGTCGCCGCACAGCACGTTGAACACGCCTGGCGGCAGGAACTCGGAGCAGATCTCGGCCAGCAGGAGCGTCGACGCCGGGGTGGTGTCGGCGGGTTTGAGGACGACGGTGTTGCCCGCGGCCAGCGCCGGCGCGATCTTCCAGATCGCCATCAGCAGCGGGTAGTTCCACGGCGTGACCTGCGCGCACACGCCGACCGGTTCGCGGCGGACGTAGGAGGTGTGCCCGGCCATGTACTCGCCGGCGGCCTTGCCCTCCAGCACCCGCGCCGCGCCGGCGAAGAAGCGCACCTGGTCGAGGACCATCGGGATCTCCTCGGCGTGGGTGAGCGCGATCGGTTTGCCGGTGTTGGCGGATTCGACGCGGACGATCTCCTCGGCGCGGGACTCGATCGCGTCGGCGATGCGGGTCAGCGCGAGCTGGCGTTCGCCCGGCGTGGTGTCGCGCCACGTCCGGAACGCCGCTGCCGCGGTCCGCACCGCCTCGTCGACGTCCTGGGCGTCGGCGACGGGGGCGGTGCAGTACGGCCGGCCGGTGACCGGATCGATGATCTCGGCGACGCGGCCCGAGCGGGAATCGGCGTGGTCGCCGCCCACGAAGTGCTTGAGCTCCACGGGATTCCTCCTAGTCAGAGGGGCGGAAGGACCTCGATGAGCCGAAAACATATAAGGCTATATGTAATATGACAAGAGTTTCCGGCAAGATTGGTTCCGCAGGACCGAGAGGAGCCGGGGAAGCACATGGGCGAACGGGTGCCGCATCGCGCGCGATCAGCGATGTTCGCGCCGCTGGACCAGACCGGCCGCGTGGAGGCGGTGACCAGACGGCTGGTCGACGCCATCACGCTCGGCCTGTTCGCCGACGGGGAGCAGCTGCCCACCGAGGCGGAGCTGGCCGGCCAGTTCGGCGTCTCGACGGTCACCATCCGCGAAGCGCTCATGGCCCTGCGACAGCGGGGGCTCGTCGAGACCCGGCGCGGGCGCAGCGGCGGCAGCTTCGTGCGCGCTCCGCGCGACCACGGCGGCGAGTCGTGGCGCGAGCGGCTGCGCGAGGTCAGCCTCGGCGAGCTGCGCGACCTCGGCGACCACTACGCGGCGATCGCCGGTGCGGCCGCCCGGTTGGCCGCGGAGCGGAGCTCGCCGGACGATCTCACGCGATTGGAGCAAGCGGCCGACGACGTCGTCGGCACCACCGGGCACGGCACCGCCCGCGCCGAGCGGCAGTTCCACCTGGAAGTCGCCGCCGCGGCCCAGTCGAGCAGGCTGACCCAGCAGGAGATCCAGCTGCAGGGCGAACTCGGTGCGGTGCTGTGGCTTTCGACCGGCTGCGAAGGGGGAGCCGACGACGTGCACGCCGGGCATCGCGCGATCGTCGAGGCGATCGCGAACGCCGACGGGCAACTGGCCCGGACGCTCACCGAGGAGCACGTCCTCGAAGCCGTGGATCGCGCGGCGCAGGTGCACCTGAACTTGACGCGGCAGTAGCGAATTTCGGGCAACGGGGCCGAACTGCGGCGAAACGGTCGAGCACGAGGGCGACCGTTCGGCGGTATGCCGCTACAGTGTCCGAGCATCGCAGCGGGGGGCCGTTATCGGCTTGTGCAGAGGTGGTCGCAGCATGAAGGACACGCGCACGCTGGTCGGCGACGAGATCTCCGGCCACGTCTCAACGCTGGTGGAAGACGTCTTCTCCCGCCTGGTGCCGATCCGCCGCAGCGCCGAGGCGCTGCTCGCGGCCGATTCCTTACGGGCGCGCGACCTGGCCCGGCTGCGACCGGACGTGGTCGGCGCCCTCGGCGAACTGGTGACCGGAGCGGGTTTCATCACCGCCCCGAACGTGCTGGTCGACCAGGAGCTCGGCTTCCAGTGGTGGACCCAGGCCCCGGGCGAGGACCCCGCCCAGCTGCTCATCAGCCTCGACCCGGCCAGCGAGCACTTCCTGGACTACACCAGGCAACCGTGGTTCACGGTTCCCCGCGACACGGCGCAACGCCACATCACCGGCCCCTACGTCGACTACCTGTGCAGCGACGAGTACGCCCTGACCTTCACCGTGCCCCTGATCGTCCGGGACACCTTCGCCGGAGTCGTCGGAGCCGACGTCTTCGTCAAGAACTTCGAGCGAGCCGTCCTCCCGCACCTGCGCGACCTCGGCCGCCGCGCGGCCCTGGTCAACGCCCAAGGCCGGTTCATCGTCTCCAACAACATCGGCCAGGTGACCGGTGCCCTGGCCCGCGAGCTCGATGTCCCGGCCTGGTGGAGCGGGGGAGCAGCTCCGCGCAACGACAACGGCGTGGTGCTGCGGCGCTGCGGTGACACGCCGATCGCCCTCGTGGCCCAGGCCGCCTGATTCCTCCGCCGTGCACCGGAGACGTCCGGTGACATGTCCCAAGTGGACCGCCGTGGTTCCATCGGGTCCCCTGGAACAGCCGGCGGTGGTCGGGTGTTGAGACGACCGGACCAGGTCTTCGGAGGAAGGACGATCGGGATGCCGCGTATCCCAGTGCACACCGTCGACGACGCGCCCGAGGCGTCGAAGGACGAGCTCAGCGCGTTGCGGGCGAAGGTCGGCAAGGTGCTCAACATCCACGGCGAGATGGCGCATTCCCCGGTGGTGCTGGCCGCCTATTCGGGCATCCAGCAGGCCATCGCCGAGCACGGCACCTTCGACGCGCGCACGCGGGAAGCGATCGCGCTGGCCGTGGGCGCGGTCGACCACTGCGCCTACTGCCAGTCGGTGCACACCGGCTCGGCGCGGAAGGCGGGGTGGACCCGCGACCAGACCATCGCCCTGCGCGCCGGCGAGCCGATCGAGGGCGAGGAGAAGCTGCTGGCGCTGCTGGGCGTGGCCCGCGAAGCCGTCAGCGAGGTCGGCGTGGTCGACGAGAGCACGTGGCAGGCGGCGCTGGACGCCGGGTGGACCACCGAAGAGCTCGGTGAGCTGTTCTCGCACATCGCGGTGAACCTCTTCACCAACTACTTCAACCACTACGCGCAGACCGAACTGGACATCCCGGCAGCACCAGGTCTGTGAGCTGACGACCGCAGCCCGGGGCATCGCCAGGGGTGCGTTCCAGCGCCCCTGGCGATGTGCTCCGACCGCCTTCGCCGACCGGCTCTCCGACGAGGAGCTGGAAACCCTCCACGAGGTGTTCTCCCGCGTCCTCGGCGGCCCGGTCGAAGTCTGAGCCGCCGACCAGAGCGGTTCGCCGTCAACGACATCCGCACTTGCCGGAGCGACCGCCGCGGCTCAGGTCGTTGCACGTGCATTGATCTGCGGTCTGCGTGTGAGGTCCACCAAGCGGGCGCGGCTGTCCGATCCGCTGCTGCTGCGGCATAGTTGGGGCATGGCAGACGAACAGAGCGCCGCTGGCGTGGACCCGGTCGTCGCGGACGTCCCGGAGCGGCACCGCTACGAGATCAGCCTCGACGGCGAACGAGCCGGGCTGACCGCCTACGTCGACGACGGCGACCGGCGGATCTTCTACCACACCGAGGTCGACGACCGGTTCGCCGGACGCGGCCTGGCGAGCACGCTCGTCACGGAGGCGCTGACCGACACCCGCGCGCGCGGCAAGCGCATCGTCCCGGTGTGCCCGTACGTGGCCAAGTACCTGAAGCGGCACCACGACTTCGACGACATCACGGACAAGGTGACGCCGGCCGCGCTGGACGCCGTCCGCAAGGCGCAGGGATGAGCGCGGACCGCCGGATCTACGTCGACAAGCAGTCGCCCTCCGTCTACAAGGCGATGCTCGCCGCGGCGGCGGAACTGCACCAGCGCACGGCCGACGTCGGCCTGGAGCGGTCCACCTTGGAACTGGTCAACGTCCGGGTTTCGCAGATCAACCGGTGCGCGTTCTGCCTCGACCGGCATTCCCGGCTCGCGGAGCGGGCAGGTGTGACCCCGCAACGCCTCGCCGTGCTGGCGGCTTGGCGCGAGGTGGACCTGTTCACCGACGAGGAGCGGGCAGCGCTGGAGATCGCGGAGGCCGTGACGCTGGTCGCCGACCGGCACGTGAGCGACGAGGAGTACGCGCGGTTCCGCGAGCACTTGAGCGACGACGCGGTGTCGCTGCTGATCTGGGCGGCCACCACGATCAACGCCTTCAACCGGGTGTCGATCATGAGCCGTCACCGGGTCGCCGAGCGCGACCCCGCCGAGGCGTAGCGAAAGTCGCCGTCCACTGTCCGCATGTGATCCGGTTCCGGTCCTGCGGGTGGAATCGCTTGTCGGACAACCATTTTCGGGATTGCGGCCAAGCGTGAACGACGCGGCGCGGAACGGGCTGGTGCAAGC